>JBEKGL010000647.1:0-2837 GCA_050012815.1 Thermoguttaceae bacterium | reverse complement strand
GGATACTGAACCCTGAACCCTGGATACTGAACCCTGAACCCTTTCTTACGGAATGCCGATAAGGTTTTATGGAATCCATGTAATGGATTACCATGCGCGTTAAGGGACATAAGATAAGTGACGGTTGCGGGCGTTAGAGGCCGCACAAGGTTTCCATATTGCGCATATTCACAAAAGGAAGATCTCCAACAAGGAGGTAACGGAGATGTTGGCTTATTTTGCCCGGCTTATCGTTTTTGCCGTTGTCACATTAACCGCACTTCCTTTGTCGGCCGATTGGCTGTGCGATTTTTTCAATAGCGTTGCCCGTGACACCAAGCGGCGTAATTGCTGGCCTGCCCCATTCGTTTGCCCGGACCGCCAAGCGGTTCGCGCCCCATTTGCCGTCATGGTAAACAACGGGTGGCGAAGGCAAAATATGCTTGGCGATTCTTATTTTGAACCCACAACAGGCCAATTGACTGAGGCGGGCAAGCTGAAAATTCGCTGGATTATTTTCGAGGCCCCGGAACAACATCGTGAAATATACGTGCATATCGGCCAAACAAACGATGAAACCCAGGCCAGGCTGGCAACCGTTACCGCCCAAGCCACTTCGCTGGCGCCCCAAGGCGAAATGCCGTCAATAACGCAAACGTCAATCTCCGATGAGTCATATCCCGCCGATCGAACGAATTGGATCATTGATAAATATAAAACCGCGAAAGACCTCCAACCCCCATATCTGCAAACGTCAAGCGGCCAAAGTGGCGGTAGCAGTACGGGTGGCCAAAGTGGCGGTAGCAGTACGGGCGGCAGCTCCGGGCAATAGAATCTCATGCAAAATAAACATATTTAGCCTGTGTGAATTTATCTGGGTTTAAAGTTCTTTTCTTCTTCTAATCTCATACCCTGCATTGTTACACATAATTACCCATATAATCCATATTGCCCTTTTTAAAATCACAACTACTAAAATCGTTTAATCTTACATAATTAATCAAATCGGTTTTAGGCTATAAGGGGTCCAGGTCGATCAGTTATACGAGGTCGCCTGATGGCAAATGCGCCTTTAGGTTGCAGATTAGTAGCCCTAAGTCATGCAAAGAGCATGACAATTATGGAGGTTCGCGTTGTATAAGGTCTTGCTTATATGCCGGACTTTGATTATTGGGCTAGCTGCCTGGGCAGGACTGGGCCAGCTTATGCCCGCGCCGTGCGCCGGCCAAGACGCTTACGGACAATCCTCGGCCCAAAAGACCTCCGTAACCGATTCTGTTAAGCAGGGGTTCAACAAGGTAGGCGAGTTTTTCACACCCAAGCCGAACCGCAAGCCGCCTCCGACCGACGAGGCAATCTCATTGAACGGGAAAAGCAAGCCCGGTCCGGAATTATATGCAGCCATTGCCAGGCTTTACGAAGAGTCGGGCAAAAATGTCGAAGCCGAACAGTACTATCAGATGGCTTTGAAGGAAAAAGGCGACAACATTACTGCCTTGTTGGGATATGCACGGTTCCAGGAAAATCAAGGCCGTGTCAATGAGGCTCTGGCTTTGTATCAGAAGGCCGTGCAAACGCATCCCAAGGAAGCGCCGGCATACAATAATTTGGGCTTGTGTTATGCCCGCCGCGGCAGGCTGAACGAGGCTGCGTCGGCACTAGGCCAGGCCGTGCAATTGGATCCGCGGAATCCGCTTTATCGCAATAACCTGGCGACCGTGTTGGTCGACCAAAACCGCCTGCCCGAGGCATTTGCCAATCTGCGTGAGGTACACGGCGATGCAGCGGCCTACTATAACATGGGTTATCTGCTGAACAAAAAAGGAAAAACAGAGGCCGCTGAACACAATTTCGCCCAGGCCCTAATGATTGATCCGAAGATGGTTGCCGCACAAAAATGGTTGAATTATCTGCACGAAAAATCGCAGGAAACAGGGTTGGGCGGACAATCCGGCGACGTTCGCCTTAGCAGCGTGCCCAATTCGACGCGATTTCCGGCTAAAGTCATATCGCCGGCGGCATCGAGCGCGCCTGGCTCGCCATCATATCCCACACAAAATCAAACGGCCTCGCCGGCGCCGATTACTCAGGCACGTTTACCGGCGTCGGGCTTCGGTTCCGCGGTTTCGGGCAGAACGGAAGATGGCGCCGCGGTATCGCCACAACCGGATACGCCACCTTTGCCGCCCGCAACCAACTCACCACAACGGCTTCCACCGGTTATTTTGCGCCAGCCGGCCGGTTCGATGGAACCATTCTCGGGAATTCCGAATTCCGGTGAACCAAACGGTAACGCTCCGTTGCCGCCGGGTATCCGATAGAAGCCGTAAATCCGGGAAATATCTAGAAAATATCTCTTTTATTCGGGTATTGCTTTTCTAACCGGATAATGACAACCTAATGGAGGGGAAAAGACTCCTCTACACATGGTTCCGTTATATTTTGCCGGAAAACAAGCCCTATGCTTGTATAAAGCTGTTTGTAGCCCCAGTAAACCAATTATCGCGAAACCGCAAGCGGTTTATTTTTGTGCGGCGAAACCGCAAGCGGTTTGTTTGCATAGATAAAAAGAGATACAGATATGCCCCCTGGCCTACAATTCCTAATATTAGCGGCTGTTGCGTTGGGGATTATAACTCTCCTAGGGCATGGTATTTGGGTTTTTTTGGCATTTATATTCGGCGGCGGCCCAAAAAAACACAAACATCGTTCTTGCGTGTTCTGCGGAAAAACCATATCTGTTAACGATGATTTCTGCCAGTGGTGCATGAGGGACTTGAGCGGTCCGCTGGCTGCCGAAATGACAGACGTAGACGCGGTGCTGCGACAGTTAAAACGTTTCGAGCGGCAAGGAACTT
>JBEKGL010000646.1:0-2541 GCA_050012815.1 Thermoguttaceae bacterium | reverse complement strand
TCGTGATGCAAGACATTTATCGATACGATAAGGAAGGCGTTGACGAGCACGGCCGGGCCTACGGAAAGTTCATAGCCACGGGCGTGCGCCCGACGTTCATGTCGCGATTGGAATCGGCCGGGGTGCGTCTGCCCGCAAGCGCATTCCGCCAACGCGTGATGTTGGAGGACTAAAATTTGCCGTATCTCATAATTATTGCCGCGATTACGTTTATGGGCGTGACATTGATCGTGCTGGGCCTGGCCTTGTTGATGCGCAACAAGCCCCAGAACCGCATCGAAGACCGGCTGGGCCTGTTGACCGGCAAGATCAACCCCGCCAAGGAAATCTCGCTCAAGGAGAGCGTCCTGGCCCATCCGCTGGACGACTCCCCCGGCATTTTCGAGCGTTTTGTCCAGAGATTCGGGGATTTAAACAAAGTTTTCGAGCAAGCCGATACATCGCTGACGGCAGTGAAGCTACTGTTAATATCCATGGGCATGACGCTGGTCGGCGGGATACTGGCGCTTGCCATTCATATTGTTCCGTTGCTGGTTCCGCTGGTGGCAGTGATCATGGGCTGCTTGCCGCTGATATGGGTCTTGATGCGGCGGAAAAGACGCCTGAAACATTTCGCGGCCCAGTTGCCCGAGGCCATGGAAATGATCGCCCGCACCCTGCGCTCCGGACAAAGTCTGGGATTCGGGATCAGCCTGGTGGCCAACGAAATGAACCAGCCCATTGCAAGCGAATTCAACCGCGTTTTCGAGGAACAAAATCTCGGCCTCCCCATGGAACAAAGCCTTAAGGAACTGGCCGAACGGATACCCAATTTGGACCTGAAATTCTTCGTTACGGCCGTCATCCTGCAGCGTCAAACCGGCGGCGACCTGGCGGAAATCCTGGATAAGATCGGCAGCCTGATCCGCGATCGCTTCCGCATCTGGGGGCAGGTCCAAGCCCTGACCGGCGAAGGACGCCTTTCCGGCGTGGTCCTGTTGGTATTGCCTTTAGTGCTGTTTTTAGCCGTTTATCAATTGAATCCAAGTTACATCACGGTCCTGTTCACCGACCCGATGGGCACAAAGATGTTGGCCATCGCTGTTTTCATGCAGATCATCGGCGCATTGGTGATACGAAAAATCGTTAATATTAGAGTTTAATATCGGAAAATACTGTTTACATAGCACGGCCTGACTACAAAAAAGGGTTCAGTGGGCAGGGTTCAGGGTTCAGAACTCTAATTTAAAATCAAATCCTGAACCCAAACCATAAATCCTGAACCCCGAACCCTGAACCCTGAACTCTTAAAGGTGTGTTGTGATATTCGCGACAAACTTGTTTAATTTCGAAACGCTTGTTCCGTTGGCCGTTTTCGGGGCATTTGCCGCATTGGCATGGTGGATTTTGGAGCGTATGGCCTCGGGAAATCCCCGGGCGGTTGAACGCCTGGCTGAATTGAAATCTCCCCACGCCCGCCGTAATGCCCAGGTCGAGAGCGCCATGAAAAAATCTGATCCAGTCACGAAAATGCTGGAGATGGCCACTCCCGCTTTTGCCAAACCCCTGCAACCGAAAACCGAGTTGGAACTCGGCAAGCTGAAATCCAAATTGTCGTATGCCGGTTTTCGCGGTGAATCGGCAGGGAGCATTTTTCTGGGGCTAAAGTTCGCCGGATTGATGGCTGGATTGTTTCTTGGCGGCGGCGCGCTGCTTTCGCTGAAGGGCATGAATCAGAGTTCGCTGGTTTTTTCCATAGGTCTGGCGGGGTTGCTTTTCTACCTTCCCGATTTGATAGTCGGATTTCTGGGAAGGAACCGCAAGCAGGCCGTATTTCTGGCCCTGCCCGATGCCCTGGACCTGATGGTGGTTTGCGTCGAGGCCGGACTGGGACTTGACCAGGCAATGCGCAAGGTGGCCGAGGAATTGAAAAAATCATATCGTGTGCTGGCCGGAGAATTTGCACTGTGCAATTTTCAGCTCCAGATGGGCCGCCCTCGCTCCGAGGTCCTGCACGAACTGGGCGCCCGGACCGGCGTACAGGATTTGCGGGCATTGGCCGGGGTCCTTATCCAGGCCGAGAGGTTTGGCAGCAGCGTGGCCCAGGCGTTGCGCGTGCAGAGCGATTCGATGCGGACCCGGCGGCGTCAGATAGCCGAGGAAAAGGCCGCCAAAACGGCGGTTAAACTGATCTTCCCCCTGGTAATCTTCATTTTTCCAGGCATTTTCGTGGTGCTGGTCGGCCCGGCGGCTATCACCATGGTTCGCGAAATGTTCCCAAAAATGTCCGGTGGGTAAAAAAGCAGGCAGGATTCAGGGTTCAGTGGGTAAGGTTCGGGGTTCAGAACTCTTTTCAATGTGTTTTAACCAAAAAACCGCTTACGGTTTCGTAAAGCATTTGAAATGCGATTATTCCACAACCTATCTGGACTAGAACCCTGAACCCTGCCCCCTGAATCCTGCCCCCTGAATCCTGCCCACTGAACCCTGCCCACTGAACCCTGAACCCTGAACCCTGAACCCTGAACCCTGAACCCTGAACCCTGAACCCTGAACCCTGAA
>JBEKGL010000645.1:0-5732 GCA_050012815.1 Thermoguttaceae bacterium | reverse complement strand
ATAGTTTCCATACTGCGCCTGAAGTTGCGCCAATTTCCGTAGTGCACGAAGTAGAACATGCTGTTGCCATAATGCTACCTCTCATAAAATGGGTAACTTGCCGGCTGGGCAATCAACTCAGCCCAGAAAGATTATAACGAATTGTCAGGTCATTACTCAAGGGGCTGGATGCGATGACAATGGCTCGATTTTAATATGGCGATATACGTCATACAAATGATATGGGAGTCTTGGGAAATATAGCATATATAATTAAGATGATTTCTAATCCCAATAACTCAAGTCTTTCAAGCCGTTAAGCAGACTGATGGTCATTGCCTGAAAAACGCGTTTAATTTGCTCGTATTCCCTGTCTTCGGCCTGGCAAAAAATGGTGTAGCTAACTTGATTGCATTTCAAACTGCGAATTTGGGCGGTATTGGTAAAATCAAAAAAGAAAAAATTCAGATCATAGCCAGTCATTTTCCGTCCGGCAAGGGTTTCGTTGATTTGTTGGACCTCGAGATCCTGATATTCCTTTTGCATTGCCTCAAGGGCCGTATTTGCCAGATTCAAAGGTTCCGCTGAGCCGTGATGAACTGCAACAGACCAAAACCCTCCTCCAGGACTATAAACCGTCACCGATTGGTTCCCAGACACTTCGTTCTCGTCGATCGTCCAATTATCGGGATATAAAAAACAGAGGTGGGGTCTTTGAAATTGAACCGGCATCGATAAACCGCGTATTAAAGGCCGCAAGAGGAAAGTCTGTTTGGGTTGGAACTTGGTTATCGTATCACTCAGTGCCGCCTAGGGGAATAGTGTGAAATTGCTGAAATCGGGATGGCGGAAAAGGCCCTGTTTTGCTAGTGTGCCCCATTGGCCTGTATACTCGGATTATACTCCGTTAATGGGGTTTTCTCCTTCAATGGCATGAATCAAAATCACTTTTTTTAACCGTGATCGGTATAATGCTCCAAACCGGCCAAATGGTTATGTTAGGCGCAGTGCTGGCGCTGTCGGCGGGGTGTCGTTTGCCGGGCAGGGATGGGCCGGTCTCGCAGTCTTTGGCCGAGAGCCGGAACTTATCGCGGCAAGGCGTGGCGGCCATGGAGCGCGGGCAACAGCAACAGGCCGAGTCGCTTTTGGCAAAAGCGGTTAAGGTCTGTCCCTCCGATCCCGAAGCCCGACGCAATTACGCTGAAACATTATGGCTGCACGGATCACGAAATAAAGCCATTGAGCAAATGGAAGAGGTTGCCCGAAACGGCGGCGAAGACGCGGCATTTTGCACCCGGCTGGCGGAAATGTATTTGGCCGCCGGACGAACCGATGCGGCCGCTCGCAGCGTCCAGCAAGCCTTGGATCTTGATCCCAAATTGGCCTCTGCTTGGGCGGTTCGCGGGGGAGTGATGCGGGCCTCCGGACAGCCGCGCCAGGCCTTGGCCGATTATCTGCGGGCATTGGGATATGACCCGGGCGATAGAAAAATCCTCATCGAGGCGGCGGAATTATACCGTCAGTTGGACGAGCCCGAGCGGGCGCTACAGACGCTCGAGGTACTGGCCGATTCCTATGCTCCCGGCGAAGAACCTCAGCAAGTGCTATATTTAACCGGTTTGGCCTACACCGCACTGGGCCGGCACGGCGATGCCGTGGATAGTTTTTCGGCGGCTTTGATGCGCGATAAACCCACCCCAGAAATTCTTTTCCGATTAGGCGAAGCGGAGCTGCTTGCCGGTCATGCCGACGAGGCCGCCAACGCAGTCCAGCAAGCTCTGGCCCTGGATCCGCAACACCAACCAAGCCGTGAACTCATCAGCCGCATCGAGTTGGCCCGACGTTCTCAAGAGCAGGGAAAAATAACGCGGTAAATGGTCAAATAAACCGCTTGCGGTTTCGCGATAAGCCAATAAACCGCTTGCGGTTTCGCGATGCACTAAAATCGGATTATTATCAGGATAAAATCCCCATTCCATTTTTGTATCTAAGCGCAGTTTTGAATTGCGATTGGTATTAGAATCGTTTTAATCGTTACAGATGCTCAAGCCCGCGGATTGCAACCCGTGGGCTTTTTTTAGTGCGGGGAATATGGCGTCAGAGGCATTTTTACACGCTAGAATTCATTGTGGCAACAGTGAGCAGGTTTTAATCAAGTTTTCCGGAGATCGCGAAAATGACCCAAATTATGGAATCACCCATCATGCAAACTCCCAGTCCGGTGTTTGTGGATCGCCGTCATTCTTCGGCCGTCGAGGAGATGCAGATTTGCGAGCGGCGCCAGTTTAGCAATTCGCATGAAGAGCTTTCGCCCGAGGCCGCCGAGTTGGCCCGGGCAATCGACCAATACAAGCTCTTCCACCGCCGGCGCTTTATCACCTTCGAGGAAATGCTCGGAGTAATCAAGTCGTTGGGCTACAGCCGGTAAAGAAAAAGGGGACCGGACCAATTTGTTCGCGGCCTCCGTAGTGCCGTCGCGGCAAATTGAACCCGTCCCCTTTTTAAATCTCAAATCTTCAAATTCTCAAATCTTCAAACCTTCTCATTTTCCATCTTCCCACCTTCGTACTTTCGTACTCTCGTACTCCGAACTATTTATCTCCGCAAGAGTGCCACTGGCTTTGCCAGTGCCTTACCAGAATTTCCTCCCTCTTGTTCATTTTCCAATTCAATTTGGCAATCCTTTGGCGCGCGGGTGCCATTTAACGCCTGTCGCATCAAAACCTTTTTACTGCTAGCATAAAAAAGGGTTAACGACGTAGAGTGGCACCCGCGCGAGCAAAAACCTCACAGCAGCAAGCACTGCTTTGGCAAAACTCCGATGAATCAACATTTGTTGATAAGCGTCAGATCGAGTTTTGACTATTTCATTCGTTCGATTTTGCAGTTGGGTAATGCTTGCTGCAACTTTTTTACTCCTTCGTCGGTCACCTTGGTGTGAGGGAGGACCAACCTTTGGAGTTGGGTCAAACCCTTGAGGTGTTCCAGCCCAGCGTCCGTGATGTTGGGGACATAGAGGAACAATATTTGGAGTTGAGTCAAGCCCTTGAGGTGTTCCAAGCCAGCGTCCGTGACGTTGGGGACATAGAGGAACAACTCTTTGAGTTGGGTCAAGCCCTTGAGGTGTTCCAGCCCTGCGTCCGTGACGTTGACGTTAAGGAGGTCCAACATTTGGAGTTGGGTCAAGCCCTTGAGGTGTTCCAGCCCTGCATCCGTCACCTTGGTGTTAGCGAGGTCCAACCTTTGGAGTTGGGTCAAGCCCTTGAGGTGTTCCAACCCTGCATCCGTCACCTTGGTGCCACCGAGGTCCAACCTTTGGAGTTGGGTCAAACCTTTGAGGTGTCCCAGCCCAGCGTCCGTCACCTTGGTGCGAAAAAGGACCAACCTTTGGAGTTGGGTCAAGCCCTTGAGGTGTTCCAACCCTGCGTCCGTTACCTGGTTGTAACTTAGGTCCAACTCTTTTAGTTGGGTCAAGTTTTTGAGGTGTTCCAGCCCTTCGTCCGTCACATTGGTCTTGAACAAGTCCACACCAATAACAGGCTTGTCTGGACTCTTTTTATCAATAGTTACTTTGCCACCCAGTTTCTCGATTTCGGCAATCGCTCTGGATTCACTTTTTGCTCCACAGCCCGAGGCAACAAGCGACAACAGGATCATTGCAACAATTCGGTTCATAAGAATCCTCCCGAGACAGTAATGGCGAAGAGGTCAACTTGTCAAAGAAAAAAGCGTTATTATCTGAAATATAACCGTTTCGCCGGGTGCCACGACCAACCTTCGGTTGGTGCCCGGCTTGTCCAGCAGTGCTGGGGTGGCGGACTAACCGGGTTCGTCCAACCACTGGGCAGGCAGGCTGTGAATGGTTGCCAGTCCGGGATATTGTCTGGGCGGATCGTCAACATAATACCGGGCACTCGACCATTCCCAATCTACCGCTCGTTTAACAAATCCTCTCCATACTGGATTGCCACCTTCCCATGCCGATTATCCTACCCCACACAGCACTGCTGGACAAGCCAGCAGTAGCACCGGCCGATATTCATCTCTGCATCTCTCCCAATGAACATCTTGCGGCAAAGCCAACCAGATTCAAGAACCTGGGCTACTCGCTCGAAAAAAGCCTCATTCTGACCAACCTCATTCAAGAGCGGTCGTAAACGTGTAGTTTTTCATATCAATAATTGGTGTCGATTCGACCTTGATGCGGGAACGGTCTGGGTCACGCACCATCGGGCTGTCCGTGCATGTCCCCTTAGCAAGTTCAAAATCCTTCGTTCTGCAATAGAGCCGCTGAGCGCTTCGCATCACTTGAAGCCGGTTGTAGTCATCCACTTGCTCAGCGGTTAAAACTACCGAGTGGGAGTCATATTTCCGCATCGAAGCGAAGTGGCTCCGCTCCAAGATCAGAAGGATATGATTACTGCTCAATGGAAATACGAATTCAACGCCGGGTTTGTCTGCACCGACCATTCCATCACCGGCAATGTTCGCCCGCCGAACGACGGGATGATCGGAGGTATAAAAAAGGCGACCAGTGTGATTGATACCGATCACCCAGAAATGCAGTTCAAGTACCCTTGCTAACTTTGCGATTTTTGACTCATCCAATAGCTCTTGGGCATGTAGAACCGCCATGTTCTCCTTCTCCATGGTTATCCGCACCTTTCCCTTTTCCTCCGGGAAGTTAGCTTCAACCAGTGTGTCAACCATATCCTGGCTGACTTTGCTTATCAATTCGTAAGCCGTGTCCCGATATGTTCGTGTTCGTTTCCACTGCAATACGACGTAGGGTGCAAACTCGGAAATCTGCTTATGAGAAAAGGAACCAGTCTCAGCAGAAGCGATTAAGTCAGCCAGGCAAGGACTATAATCTGCCTCAAGGCGCGAAAGAAATTTCTCAACTACCTGAACGTCGATCTCGTGACCCGGAAATGCTTCAGGGGGGAAATCGTAGAAAAACGCTTCCTGGGCAGCATCACGGACCTTCGTTACGTAAACTTGATCGCTCTTTTTGTCGTAAGCGAACAGCCTGCCGGAGGAATCGGCAAAATTCCTCAAATAACATTGGGGAACTGTGTGTTGCTTTTTGGTTTTCTTCATTTGCTCTCCAGACTGTTGGCAGGCTTTAGCCCAGTGCACTGGTTGCCCCGACCGGTCTCAAATCAATGACATCAATTGGAACGCCGGGTTCGCTTTCGCGCTCGTGTGCCACTGCTGTCTTGTCCAGCAGTGCAGTTCTGACGATTGTACATCAGCCACATTCAACCGCCCACTGCCCACCATCCACTGCCCACCGTATCTTTTCATCCCTCATCCCTCATCTCTCATCATTCCCTCCGTGGTGAATCAATTTCTTTATGCTACTTCTGGGCATCATGCGTCCAACAATTGCCCTTTTTCATGAAAATCCATCTTTGGACTAAATCCCCAAAAAAGCCCGAAAATCATCCAAAATGACTAACTATTGAATTTTGACCTTGCAACTTTTTTCTAGTGTGTTTACCCCCATCGCTCTTCGCATCTCTCATTTAACCAACAACTTACATCCAGCCCCCCACATGGTTTTTCCAAAAAGAATAATTCCCACTTTTCTCCAATAATTCACTCTGAAAAATTCATGGTCCAATAATTCCAACTACCTATCCATCAAACGACTTGCGCGCACCCCGATCCCCAAAACTCCCCTGATACTTTTTAAGCACTCCATTGCCCAAAAAAGCGGCACCATAACCCCTTATTTTCCAAGCCCTTCC
>JBEKGL010000644.1:0-2968 GCA_050012815.1 Thermoguttaceae bacterium | reverse complement strand
CGGAATTTGCAGACGGTCGATTTTCGCTTGGCTTTTTTTCAGAAAGGCGATCAGATGTTCCGAAGAAGTTTGTCTGAGATCGAAATGGATCAGACAGGATCGGAAGGAGGGGATGAAATCGATGATCTCCGGAAGGCGGACAGACTTTAGGAAAAGAGTGAATCTTCTGATCGATTCACTGACCTCGGCCTTGATCTCCTCCCCAAAAAGGATGTGTATGCCATCTTCTCCATATCTTGAATAATTCATCATTTATAAAAACTGCCCAGGGGTCGCAGGGTGATTCCCTCCTTTTGGGCATAGGCATGAATTTTTACTGCCGCCTCCACACTCTCCATATTGTCTCCATGAATACACAGGGTGTCGATATCCATATCTATCCAAGACCCGTTCACACTTTCAATGCCCCTTTCCAGCACCATTTTTACGGCCCTCCGGGCGATCAGGTCATTATCTTTGATCACTGCTTCCTTATGTTTCCGAGATAGAAGTTCACCATCATCCGTATACATCCTGTCCGGAAAGGCCTCAAGGGCCATTCGGATCCCCTCCGCCCTGGTAATCCTTTTCAGCTCGGTTGTCTTTCGTGTCCCGAGGGTCAGGAAAATAAGATCGCCGAAGGCTTTTTTTGCTTCCCGGCAGATCCGGAGGAACAACTGTTCTTCATTAACCAGACGGTTGTAGAGGGCGCCATGAAGCTTAATATGCTGCAGCTCCAGGCCATAATAATCAAGGAATCCCTTGAGCGCCCCTACCTGGTAGATGACGTAGTCCATGATTTCTTCTTCACTGCAATCCATGGACCTTCGGCCAAAACCGAGCAGATCGGGATAGCCGGGATGGGCCCCAGCCATGACCCGGTGGGTTTTGCAAAGGCCGACCGTTTTTTTCATCACCGTCGGATCTGAGGCATGAAAACCGCAGGCGATGTTGGCAGAGGTAACGTACTTGATCACCTCCCGATCAAGCCCTAACTGATAAGCACCGAAAGATTCACCCATATCACAGTTAAGATCGACGGTCAGTTTCATAAGACCTATCTTATCAAAAAATTCTTATCTTGTGAATATCTTCTTGTTTTTTTTTGTGGAAAAAAATTGGTCATATAATAAGATATATCAATATCAAAAGGCAAATATAGGCCGAGAACATTATATAGGTGTCCGTTTTGAATAGGATTTAAAGAAGGCCCCTGACAATCTCCTCAAACACGGAATATCAAATTTTCAGTGTTCGTTTGGTAACCGGAAAGGAACGCAAAAATTAAGAAGAAAACCGTAAATTCTAAATTGCCAGGTAAAATGCGCCCAGAATATGACTTCGATTACACCACAGCCCGTCCCAACCGTTTTGCGGGCCGGATAGACCAGGACCAATTAGTGGCAGTATTAGATATGGATATTTCTCAAGTTTTTACTCTTCGGTTTTAGGGTGCCCTTTCCCCTTTTTGATTTCTAATAGTAAGTTCTGTCTCTCTGATAAAGATACAATCCTTATCTTTTTAAGGGGCTCCCTGTTAATTTTTCCTGATTAATCCTTTTCCGATTCCTTTGATCTGGCCCACAATCCTTCCCATTCCTCTATCGGCAAAAATGAAACTCCCTTATCACGGAAGCGGGGATCGGCAGTCATAAATCGAAAACGTTTTAGAAACTTTTGAATGGTATTACGCAGGGCATTTTCTGCCGGGACCTCCAGAAAACGTCCCAGATTCACCAGGGAGAACAAGAGGTCGCCCAATTCTTCCCTGGCCGACGGCAGGTCGTCTTCCTGAATAGCTTCTTCCAGTTCCTTGAATTCCTCCCGGACCTTTTCCAGGACCCCCTTTATATCCAGCCAATCAAACCCCAGACCGGCGGCCCTTTGGGATATCCGATGGGCCTTAAGCAGCGCCGGTAAATTCTCTGGGATGGATTCAAAGAGATCCTGCCCTTCTTTCTCACCAGCCTTAATGGCCTGCCAGCCCTGAACCACCTCTTCGGGATTAGTCCAGTTTTCATGACTAAAAATATGGGGATGACGACGTATCATTTTTTGATGAATGGTGCCCATTACCTGGCTTAAATCAAAATCGCCCTGCTCTTCATAGATTCGGCTGAGAAAAACGATCTGGAACAAAAGATCACCCAACTCTTCTTTCACATCATCAGCCCCCTTCCGATCCAAGGCATCAGCCAACTCGTAGGTTTCCTCAAGCAGATAGATCTTAAGGCTGTCGAGGGTCTGCTTCCGGTCCCAGGGGCAGCCCTGCTCTCCCCTCAAACGGGCCATCAGATTTCGGAGGTCATCCAGAGTAATCTCTTCTTTGGGGGAGTCGTCATTCATTCGGTAACTTTTGTAGGTTTTTGATGTTTTGTTTCCTTTCTTCCCAAAAGTTTTGCAGGGTCTTTTTTTTGGCAAGAAAGTCGTCTTTGATCTTATAAGGGATCAATAAGGTCAATCTTTCGGTAATGGCAAGAGAAGTGGGGAAAAAACGGGAGTTTTCAACCAGGAGAGCGCTTTTCGGGTAAAAAACCGTCAGGATGGTAACTAAAATAAAAATAATAACCGCCCCTTTGATCAGGCCGAACAGGCCTCCTAACGTCCGGTCCAGCCATCCCAACAAGGTCAAGCGGATGGCCTTCCTGGCCAGTATGCCCAAAAAATTGAATAAAAAGATGAAGAGGATAAAAAGGAAAACAAAGCAAAAAAAACTCAAGATGATTTTATGGTTGGGGGTAAAGCGTTCCAGCCAAAAGGCCAGATCTTGATAATATAAGGAAGCCAACAAGAAACTGGCTATTAAGCCTAAAAGGGTGGCCGCCTCTTGCACGATCCCCCGGGAAAAACCTCGGATAATCAGCAAGACCACAATAATCACAATGGCAATATCAAGGATATTCATATAGATTTGGTAACAGAGAGCCGCAAATTAGTCAAGTGAATAGAAACAGGAAAAAAATACCCCTTCAGGGAAAATATGCTATAA
>JBEKGL010000643.1:0-5607 GCA_050012815.1 Thermoguttaceae bacterium | reverse complement strand
AAAGGGCAACTCTGCTCCGCTGCACTCTACAGCCTGGGACACGGGACGAACGACGCCCAGAAGACCATGGGCATCATCGCCTTGTTGTTGTACACAAGCGTTTGGAAGGAGCGAGCCTTCACAAATATCCCCTTCTGGATTGTGCTGATTTGTCACACCGCTATGGGCTTGGGAACTCTCTTGGGCGGCTGGCGGATCGTCAAGACGATGGGCTCGAGGATCACCAAATTGGATCCCTTCGGCGGCTTCTGCGCCGAGACGGGGGCGGCGGCGACGCTCTTCGCCACTGCCGCCGCAGGCATTCCCGTGAGCACCACGCAAACCATCGCCGGATCGATTGTGGGCTTCGGCGCCATGCGCCGCATCAGCGCCGTCCGATGGGGCGTAACCATCAATATCATCTGGGCGTGGATCCTCACGATTCCGGTGGCCGGTTGTATTGGCGCTCTGGCGTACTTCGCCGTCTCCGCTGTGGCCAAAATGTGCTCCTGATATGCTACTATATGGGCGTCTGTCGAACGGCTGCTCGGCAGTCCCTATCCATGTCATTATGGGGCGGTCCTTGGTCAGGCGTTTTCCAGCACGATGCCTTCAATCACGTGTGCCACTTCTTCGGCGCTGTCCATGGCCATTTCGATGAGGTCGATGATTTCTTTCCACTTTATCACAAACAGAGGATCCGTGCTGTTTTTAAATAGCGCGGACAAAGCGATGTGGTGCAAGTGGTCGCCGACGCCCTCGAGGCGCTGGATTTCGATGCAGTGCTGGAGGATGCGATTTTTTTTGCGCACGTTGCGCAGTTCGTGGACGGCGTCGCGCACCGCCCGGGCCAGATCCAGCATTACCTTGCCCATGGCGCTGACCTCGGGCAAGATGCTTTCCACTTCGTAAAGCGCCATGCGCCGAACGGCGTCGTCCATGTAATCCACTACCTCGTCCAAGGCCAGGATCAACCGCCGCAAATCGCCGCGCTCCAGGGGCGTGATGAAGGAACGGTGCAAGAGCGACATCGCCTCGTGGGTGATATCGTCCGCTTCATGCTCCAGTTCCTTGATCTTTATGGAATGTTCTTTGGGATTATCGAAACATTCGAGAGTATGACAAAACTGTTCCGCGCAGCGGACAAGGATTTCCGCGTCACGGTCGAAGTAAGCGAAAAACTTTGTGTTCCGGGGCAGGAAATTGAACATGAAAAACCGTTGTTTGAGTAATACCGGGTTGGTCGCCGCCAAAGGGCCGAGTCGCCGCAGGGCGATTGAGCGCCATTAAGGGCGGGTATTCGGCTTGCTTACAAGCAGTCTAGACGTAAGTCAACAATTCAGCACTGCTTGCAAGCAGGGCACCGACCGAAGGTTGGTTGTGGCGCACTCTGGTGAGAAATGCACATTAAAACGTTGACAACAGCACTTTAACCATAGCAGACGGCTTATGCAAGGACTGCCGGCGATTTCCGCATTTTTGCCCTTTATAAAACCGGGTCAAGCACTTTTTTAGCAGCACCTACGGCGGTTTGTACTGCTAAAAAAGGGGGCTGGAACCTTGTGCCAGGCCCCAGCCGCCTTAATTACATTTGATGCAAATTTATGCAATCATGTTGATCAACCGCCGCTTTTATATGGGCGGGTGCAAACACGCCAAATCGACAGACCGGCCGCGGCCAGGGCCAGCAGGATCCAGGTCGCAGGCTCGGGCACGGGAGTGAGACTGGCGGAAGAGGCCGATGGGCCGCCGGGGATGGCTCTTATGGTCACCGTGCAGCCGGCGCCGATGGTGAGCGTGTTCTGCGCGATGGAAGAAGCTATCAATTCCGTGCCGGCCGGGCCGGAGACGGTGGTATTGCCCGTGCCGCTGATAGTATCGACATTTTTGACCCCCTGGGAGATCAGCAGCCCGGTGGCGGTACTGTTGTTGATAATGTCCAGGGAGGCGTTCGTCTCGGTATCGGTGAACGGATCGCCCGTGCCTCCCGCGATAAAAGTGCCGTCGTTTATGAGCAAAGTTGCTACTGCCGCCGCTACAGTCACCGGCGCGCCGATGCAGCGATTGAACTGTACCGTGCCGGGTCCCTCTTTGTCGAGAGTTCCATTCCAAATCGTCAGGCCGGAGCCAGCTACGATCCACAATCCATTTGGATCCGACGTCGTATTCACACTCTCGATCACGGAGGTGCCCCCGATTCCATTGTTGTTGAGGATCAAGTTGCCGTTGATGCTGCCATCCACGTTGCCGATGAAGGTGCAGTTGTTGAGCTTGAGCGTAAAGCCCGTCGATTGCGGCAGGAGTTTCGAGGCATTGACGCCGCGCGTGAGCATAAGCATGCCGTTCCGCAGGTCGATGGTCCCGTTGCCTGTAGCGTCGGGGTTCGAACTGGACGAGGCGGACGAGGCGATCTCAAACTCGCCGCTGCCGACGTTGTTGATAACCAGAATGCCGTTGTAGTTCGAGACGCCGCTGCCGTTGATCCGCAACTTCGCGCCAGCGGCGACGTTGATGGTAGTAATAATGTTCTGGCCCTGATAAGTGGACAGCGACGAGAATCCGTAGCGTGGATCGTCTACGGACACGTCCCCCAGTGCCCCCGGAACCGGCTGTACGGACAGCGTGCCGCCATTGCCCACCAGGGCGCCGTTTTGGGCGCCTAATCCATCGTTGGACGTATTGATCGGCAACTGATTGATGACCACGGTTCCATAGTTGAGCATCAGGCCCCAACGGTTGCCATTGAGCGCGCTGTGGGGGTAGGCGGCGACATCGAGCAGGTTTAGTGTTCCGCCGCCGCTGATCTCGACCATCGATTGCGGGCTGGTCGTGGTGTCGATGGGTTGCGTAAATGTGGCGCTGAAGCCGAAGTTGACCCTGACCACGCCCGCGCCGTTGAGCGGGCCGCCGTAGAGTGCGAGCGTTTGGTTGAAAATGGTGGACGCCTTGACGTGCAAAGTACCGGCATTGGTCAAGAAGATCGGCCCGCTGCCGAGTTGGTTGGCGTCCGAAACGCGGATCTGGCCGCCTAAAATCGACGTTCCTCCCGAATAGGTATTTTGGCCGCCCGAACTTAGATCGAGTACGCTCGTGCCGCTCTTGACCAAGGCCACCGGCACGTTGGGATTGATTCTGTCCGCGATGATCCAGTTGCTGGCCTTGGTCATTGTTCCGCTGCTGTATTCGCCGCCCAAGTGCAGAATGTTTGTCGCCGTAACAAAGAGCGGATTGGCGAGCGTGGAGTTCAACTTGGTGCGATAGACGCCGGGGAGGCCAAAAAGGGTTATGTCGTCGGTCCAACCGACCGCGCCGCCATCCAAGAAACAGGCGTTGACTGGACCAGCATAGCCGACGTTAGGGTCGAGGAGCAGTTGGCCGGGGCCGTTGAACTCTCCGTTGAGAGCACCCGTGTAAAGTCCGTTGAAACTGGTCGAATAGGTCCACACCGACAGGCTGGAACTGCTTACTATCGCATTCGCCGTCGCGAGTTGCAGCGTGCCGGCACGGATGGAAGTCGGGCCGGTGTAGGTGTTGTTGCCATTGCCATTAATGTTATTAGGAGAGAGTATGATCCGGCCCGGCAGCAGTTGGCCGCTGGTGCCCATCTCCAAAGCGGTGTTGTTGCCGCCGTTCTTGTCAGTCAGAACGCTCTTGATCGTCAGCGTGCCGCCACCGCCGCCCAGGAAATAGGTGTTGGCAACCGTGCTGGGGGTAATGATGCCGCTGGTCTGGGCACTCCCGCTGGTGTCGCTCGATCCGATCCTTAGCGCCGTTATCACTTTATTGAGATTGGTGAAATCTTCCACGATACCCTTCGTGCCAAGACCACCGCAGTGGTTGAGGTCGAGATCGAAAGCGCCCGACTGCCCCGGTGTATTCAATCCACCCGCCAAGTCCAGCGTCCCATGAAAACTAGCCGCAGTCGTATCTCCGTCGAAAGCCACGCCCACGGCGGAGTCGGCGGTGGCAAGCAGAATCTGCCCCGTGCCCGCCGGTACGGTGTCGCTAAACCGCAGCACTCCGGCGTTGATATGTTTGTCGCCTGTAGAATACAACAAGCCATTCTGTTTGGGGTCGCCCGGCGCTACATAGATCTCAAGCACCCCTGGGCCGGCCTTGGTGAGGGTCCGCCCTGAATCGCGGTAGGTGCCTGTAAGGCCGCCGCCCGTCGTGTCGCCTAAAACGGTGGTGAGGCTCACGTTCAGGCCGTTGTCCGGCACGCTCAACGAATTGAATCCGCCGCGGCCGCCGGTCATTACACCGTTGTTCACCGTAACGATATGGCCGCCCGTGCCAAGGCCAAGGCTGATTCCGTAGCCGTCCATGTAGTAGATGCCGAAGTTGAAGCCGTTGTTGCCCTTGAAGGTCGCTTGGGCCTGGTTGTTTCCATTGTCCAACCAGAAACCGCCTTCTGTCTGATAGAACGCATCCATGCCGCCCGAGAAGTTGTTTAGCGGATCGATCTGATAGCTGCGGTCCGCGACGAAATTGCCGACGGAGACGTGGACCGCCGTGTTGGTGTAAACGACCGTATTCAGGGGGAAGCCCGGGAGGTTGATGCTGGAGGTGTGGAGGGCGAGCGTACCATTGTTGATTGTCAGGGCGCCGGCGCCGAGATTGCCACCATCGACAAAATGCACCGCCCCGGAATCTCCCAGTTTGTTGATCGTAGTGCCGTAGCCGCCCTTGCTATTGTCGCTGGTAACCCAAAGAGAGGCGTTGTTCAGACTGCCGGTCTTGCCGATCGTGGTAGACCCTCCCACGTGCCCGGCTAACAACAACGAGGAATCGTTGGCGTTGGGGTTTGAACTCGTGAACACGATGCTTAGTCCGTTGGGTATAGCCAGATCGGCCGTGAACTGCGGTGCCCCGACCTGGACGGCCCATAGTGCGGGGGCTGGCGGCGGCACTGGCGGCCCGATGAAATAATCGGTCGTGGAAGTCGAGCGGATGTTGTCGTACACGGTCAAGATCGCTGGCGAGGGGATGCCCGGCAATTGCAGGCTATTGGCCGGATTTACGGCGCCGGGTGAAAAGTTATAGCCCACCCACGGTTGCAAAGTTATTCCGCCAGCCGACTGATTGTTGTCGAGGGTCACGCCTCCATCGCCCGTCAGGTCGAAAACGTCGGTATCGCCGGCGGGCGGGACCACTCCGCCGACCCAGTTTATCCCGTCGTTCCAACTGCGGGTTCCACCCACGGCTAAATTTGGTAAACTTGCTCCTTGCCAAGTGCTGGTGCCGGCCAAGGCAGGGGCGGCGAGAGCCAACAGCACACCCAACAATGCACATACTACAAGACGGTACATAAATCCTCCCTCGGCCGCTTGGGCCATTGTGGAGAGCCCCTCTCAGCGCAATAGGGACTCAGGGGAATCTTGATTTGGTTATTGAAAGAATGTAATTCTCAACGACGGTCCATATAGCAACCATCCATTAACCCATGCCCTAGCTCTGCGATTGATTGCCATGATTCCCTCCCTCATCGAAACGGTTTGAAAGTGTCGCCGTGAATAGAAAAAAGCACCAAATGCCCTGTTGGCAAACTTGATGTTACGATGCAATGTTTTACGGGATTGCGAAATTGGAATTAGTGACGAACGCAACCAATAATTGCTCGGAGGGCGG
>JBEKGL010000642.1:0-4915 GCA_050012815.1 Thermoguttaceae bacterium | reverse complement strand
AATAACAGTATTATAGCAAAAAGAGCATCGATGAGGATGCCTAGTTTACCAAGCTGAAAACCACGTCTCGACTTGTGGCTACCCGCCCTCCCATTCCTCGTAGAACCGCTGCAAGTAGTCTTCCATAAAACGATGTCGCCTCTCAGCAATCGCCCTGCCAGTGGCCGTGTTCATGCGATCTTTGAGCAATAAAAGTTTTTCGTAAAAGTGATTGATCGTCGTCCCGTCGCTCTTTAGGAATTCCTCGGAAGTTCGATGTTCAGCAGGCTTGGTAGCAGGATCGTAAATCGTCCTTCCTTTGGCTCCCCCATAAGCAAAAGCTCGGGCAATACCAATCGCTCCGATCGCATCCAAACGGTCGGCATCCTGGACAATCTGCCCTTCCAGTGAAAGTACCGGTTCCTCGACTCCTGCTCCCTTGAAAGAGATGTCGGCAATAATTTGGCCGACGTGCTGGATTATGTTGGAATCGAGACCGAGTGATGTGAGCCAATCCATCGCCATTGTGGGGCCGATGGATGAATCGCCCCCGTGTGCCTTCCAATCGGCAATGTCATGCAGGAGGGCAGCCAGTTCCACAACCAGCATATCAGCCCCTTCGACATGACCAATTCGCTTGGCCATTCGCCACACCCGCTCGATGTGCCACCAATCATGGCCGCTCCCGTCGCCGGACAAAGCGGCTTTTACATGATTGGCTGTGCGTTCGATAATTTTGGTGAATGACATGCTAGGGTTAGCCCTGGATCGGGACCGCCCCACATTATACAAAAATAGAGACCGATGAGGATGCCCCTTACCCATGCTGATTTCCCCACCAAGCGTTTTTCAAAATCTCATGAATTTTGAGACTGGTCATCGTAACTTCTTCTTGGGCTTGGACTTACTGCTGTCTCAATATTCATCCACGTCTCACTACCCTTTCGCAGCCACACAATGCCCCTGAGACGTGCACCCTGGCGTTTATAAATCTCAATGAGAATTGAGACAACCTCCCTAACCCCTTCTTGCCAAAGCAGTTCCGACGACCATTTGCCGTCGCATTTTGGCTGATTTTGAGACAAAAACCTCCTCCAGTCTCAAATCTCATGCGAAAGCCAAAACGCCCCCCCGACACCGACTTACTGGTCGTGGTCAACAACAACCAAACGCAGGAGAAAATCATGCCAAGCCAAAATGAAATTAGAGAACGAATCACCAACACAATCATCGAAGCCTTGACCAAAGGTGGTCTTCCACCATGGCGACAACCGTGGCTCAATGACAAGAATGCAGGTTGTCCAGCGAACATCGTGAGCAAGAAAACGTATAGGGGCATCAACCCACTGCTCCTTCAAATTGCTGGAATGCGACACGGATTTCAAAGCAAGTGGTGGGCAACATTTAAGCAGTGGCAAGAACTCGGCGGACAGGTTATGCGAAGACCGAATGATGTGCCTCCAGGCGAGTGGGGAACTTCAATCATCTTCTACAAGCCACTCCAGATAGTTGAAAAAGACGACGATGGAAAAGAAAAAGAGAAGACGATTTACATGATGCGAACTTACACGGTCTTTTGCATCGATCAAGTTCAGGGCAATCTTGACCACCTGCGAGTTGGCAATTCAATAAATAACACCGACTGTATAACCAGATACGAAAATGCTGATCAGGTTATCGCATCGACTGGAGCAGATATTCGCTATGGCGGCAACCGTGCATACTATCACCGCAACCAAGACTATATCCAAGTTCCACTACGTGAGCAATTCTCTGCTGGCGAGTATTACGAGACGATTTTGCACGAACTCTGTCACTGGAGTGAGGCACCGACTCGGTTGAACTGGAATCGAACTGATGGCGGTTATGCAATGGGCGAACTCATCGCCGAAATGGGCAGTTGCTTCCTCGCCACAGAATTGGGCATTCCAATCGCCGAGAACTTACCCAACCACGCCAGTTATTTACAAAACTGGTTGAGAGCAATGAAATCCGATCACAAGTTCATTTTCCAAGCCAGCACACAAGCCAGTAAAGCGGCTGATTTTATCATGTCATTTTCACGACAGCCCGAGCCAGAAGAGGTCATGGCGGAATAGTCTCCTGTGCGGGGGGCGGCACATTGCCGCTCCCCGTGGACACCGACTTATGGAGCGTCAGCTAAAGGAGACAATCATGCAAATTGGCGAATTAAAACTTGAAGATGCCGCACAAGAGGCGGCCGGCAACTGGCAGCACTTTGACTGCTTCAGTTGGCATAGGGCCAGTGAACTCGATGATCCCGAGAATTGGGCAATCATTTATACACATCATCGTGACTCTGGTCTGATCGATCTGAGCAATTCCGAAGCAATCGCAGAAGCACTGAAACCGTTTCTCGGCAAGGACATAATTGCGGAACACCATCATCACTGGGCAGTTGGGCATATTGATGGGTATTCCATCCGAGTCTATCGCCGTGGTCACATTACAAGAGCATTCCGTGCTTACCAGAAATTGGCTCAGCGTCTCACCGACTATCCAATCCTTGACGAAGAGGATTATAGCAGTAGGGAATACGAAGCGACTATCGAAAACCTTGCCGATGCTGCATGGAAATTGAAACACGAATTTGAACTGCCCGAGGGCTGGGAACAATCTGTTTACGATTGGTTCTCGGAACACGATTGTGCTGCGATAGAAAGCAGCGATGATCAGGGTGGTTATCCAACGGAGGATCAGCTTCGAGCAGCTTTTGAGGCACTATTTCCGCAGATTGAATTGGTTTGACACCGACTCAATGGCTGAAAGGAACAAGCCATGAAGATTGTCAGATTATTCGATATTCATTGGGATAAGAATTCAGAACCTCCAAAGGAGTGTTCATCATCGCAAATGACGATTGGAGGCCGCAGGATGCTGCCGTACTGCTTCTCAAAGAGTTCAAATGCCAAGCGGTCATGTGTTCGTGTGAAGTCCTTTTCCAGACTTCAAATAACACCGACTAATGGCGTGAAAGGAAAGTATGATCACAAAGAATTTACTTAAAGCACAAGCCTTTTTTCGTTACAACGTCCAAGAGTTTCTGGAAAGCGTTGGGGCAGTGAAACACAACGACGGTCTTATCCTGCACACACCAATTGGGCTGTTAAATATCAGGATTTTCGAGTGCTGGATCGCCTGTAGGCTTGAGGACGTGCATGCTGCTACAGTTTTTACAAAAGGGGCAAGCAATCGCTTCAGTGGCAAATGGAATTGGTTATTTTGCGATGATCCAGTCACTTTGAACAACGGGCTGCTGATTGGAGATTTTGTTCATGCGATTGAAAAGTTGTTGGCTTACAAACCGTCAAAGGAAGATGTGGCAGAAGCAGAACGACTGAGGAACGCCGCAAGGACACGACACCGACTAAATGGAAAGAGGACACAATGACCGTTGAACAAGCCATCAATATCGCCTGGGGCATTGGAAAGTTTACAGGCGAATCAAAGCCCACCGTTCAAGAGGCTCTCAAAATTATTGATGAACAATTGCGTACTTGTGGTTTTAACTGGTTGACGGGGCAAGCAGCAAAAGAAGTGTTGCTAAATGCAGACACCGACTAAAGGATCGGGCAAAAACAAGGAAAGGAATATTATGAACGAGTTTGAAAATGAAATCACTGTGGAGCCAGGATTGTCTGAGTTGGAGCAAAAGCAGCAATTACTCGCACATCACGTCAAAATGGTAGCGAGGAAGTTGAGTCACGCTCTCTTTGTATTTGGAAGTCAGGGCGGGTTAGGAAAAAGTCGGACTATTTGTCGCACCTTGGGGGAGGAAAACATCACGCCAGTGTTGATAAACTCACATGTCACGCCATTATCTTTGTACTCAACGCTTTTCCTATATCGAGACGAACAGATCATTTTCTTCGACGATGTCGATTCAATGTTCTCCTCGATGGCCCACCTCGGCCTGTTGAGATCTGCTCTATGGGGCCACCCCCGAATTGTAACATATGGATCGAGCCAACTGCCGTCCAATCTGCCGCCGCAGTTTGAATTCACCAGCAGATGCATTTTTTCGGCAAATGTAATTCCGAAGAATGATGCGTTCAAGGCAGTCTTATCCAGATGTGACATCTTCGAACTTTCTGCCACGAATGAAGAGGTTTTGGATTTGATGCGTTGCGTATCGGCGGCAGGATTTCACAATATTTCATCCGAGGATTGCATGATGGTCATTGACTATATCGCTGACAATGCCGAGGATCGGCAGTTGTCGATGCGGCTTTTAACGCCTTCCTTACGCAAACTCCAGTATGCTCGATCAGAGGGCTTGGATTGGCGACCGTTAGTAAAGAGCCAACTCCAAACTTTGGGACTGAAGCAGCCTGCAACAAAAAGGCTGGATTCTAAGCATCAGGATTTGCGGATTCTTCATGAGGCAGTGAAGAAATATCCTGATTCGGTCAAAGATCAGATGGCGTATTTTTGTGGTCAAACAAAGAAGTCAAGGGCTTCATTTTACAGGATTTTGGCACGGTATAAAGATGAGGAGTAATGTGGGGCACTCCGTAATGCCCTTTCAGCTTCAATCGTAATGATATCAAAAAAAGATTTTTTGAATATCATGTGGAAATATCATTTTCAGATCGGCTTCTCCGACAACGACTGTTAATGCGTCATCAAACGATACTATCTCGTTGCAACAAATTTGTTCACCCGTATTGAGGGTGATGTAGAATGGGCGAGCAACTTTTGTGATTTGCTCTGCTACGTCTTTGCGATGCATTGGATATTCCCCGTCAAGCCTCTGATTATCGAATCGAATTTTATACCGACTGAGAAAAATCTCGTCTATCCCCAACCTGGGGTAACCCGAATGGATTCTGAGAGAGATCAGGTGGATAGCGACACCGAATGGCACGTTGTTCGGTTTCCGAACGGTAAAATCCTTCATTGTGAAGGATTTGCC
>JBEKGL010000641.1:0-2664 GCA_050012815.1 Thermoguttaceae bacterium | reverse complement strand
GAGCGGCATTTCTCGGTCGGGCTCTCCCTCGATCAACGCCTTTTCAAGGTCAATATTTTTGACAACGACGCGTCCGTGCCCGATCCGACCGGCTCGTTCAATGTTCACCCGACGCTGGCTCACGATACCGTGAATGCCCAGCTTCCCGTCAATAATTTCAGGCTCCAGACCCCTGCGGGCGGAAACGATCCGGTGATCGGGGTCAACTGTCTTTCGCGCTGACCGGATTTCAGCCGCCAGCACCAGCGCTGAATCCTTCTCATTCATGCCTGCTCACGCCCCTTGCGATGGAAATAATCCTCATCGATTTCATCCTCTCCTCCCTGGTTCAGGAACCAGTCCGGTCCCCATAACCCGTTCGACATTCCGCGCATTCTGACATGAACATGGGGTTGTATCAACAACGACAACCGTGGATCAGGAACGTCTAATATAAGCGACCTCTAATGGAAGGAGTCACCGGCAATCGCGACTTGTCCGCCATAGCTTTAGCGACGGCGGAACCACATCGCCCAAATCCTTTTTTGCAAATTCGCGACTTTTCGTATCGCCCGTGCTATGACAACCCGCATGTTCAACCGCGCCGTCAGATCCCCGCCCCCTTCTCCGGTCAAGCCCCCGCGCGCGACCTGTCCGCCACAGCTCGGCCTGTCCGCCGAAGCTTCAGCGTAGGCGGAAGAGCGGCGGCGGAAGCCTCGGCGAAGGCGGAAGGTGCGCATCTAACAGAACTTGTCTCACGAAAGCGAGACGGGCTCAACGGGCACAGCGCACGGACGACTCGTAGGTCTTGAGGTTGTAGTACTGGTCCCCGTCGCTGAAGCGCTGACCCCAGGCAAGGCTGCGGTCGCCCTCCGAGGACGACCAGTACCAACCGAAGGTCTCCAGACCGGAGGTGTCGAAACCACCGATGGCGGCACGGTTGTTGTAGAGCACGTTCAACTCGTCCTTCGTCGGCAGGCGCCAATCCTGGTGGCCGTTTCTTTTCAGGGCGGCACAGTATTCAGCACCCTTGTTCCAGTTGTAATGGCCGATCGCCGTGGCGGGCGTTGTGTACATCGGTTCGCCCCTATCCGGTGAAATCCCGGCATAGATCGCGCCGTCCGGCATTTTGTCGCCAATCCGAGGCGTGGTGCTGCCTTGCACCACCGCCGGGCCTGCGGCCATCTCAGCGGCAACCGCTGGGCCAAATGAGGCAGCGAGAACCAGAGCGGCGGCAAGCAGATAATACATACTCATGGGATATCCTTCTCTTAACGTGGGGCCGGCGGAATGAGAGCGGAACGTTTTGTTACTACGATCTTTATCAAGGTTTCCCTCCGCCGCGAAAGCGGCGTGCCGCCTCTTTATGAAGCAGGTTTTACGGCGAACGTAAATACCGCGTTGTTGTACTTGGTGTCGTGGCCTGCATGGCAAAAATAAAGAACAGCGTCAGAATTTTTAAGGTTTCCAGATACAGCGTATTCTGTTCCGGAATTAAATTCCCGCACGTTGTCTACGTTAGCCTTCTCGATTTCCTGTTTTTCATGGTTAATACAATCCTCCATGTTGTAAAAGTCTCCACGGTCTTTGACGGTATAGCCGTTGGGTATGGTCGGGCCGGGCTTGGGGTCTTTGTTTTTTCCGCAAGCGGTTAAAGCGAGACAGCAAATCATCATAATAAAGATTGCCCTCCGCTTCGCGTACCGCCTCTTGTGAAGGTTTCCCTCCGCCGCAAGCGTGGCGTATCGCCTCTTGATGATAAAAGTCTTTTTCAAGAAAACCTCCTTGATTTCGAAAGATAGCCAACCGACACAGAAATCCTGCTTGTCAAGATTTCCCTCGGTCCCCCGGCTGGCGCCGGGGTTCCCATCGCCTCTTCTAGCAGGTCCCCTTCATCTTGCTGGCAAATCTGAAAGCGTTGTAGCCCAGAACGAACATAAGGCACCCGATGACAAGATAATTGGGATACCCCCGGGCGTGCCATACGCAGGCTACAGTTACAGCGCTCAGCACGAACGACAGAAAGAAAAAGATCGGCGCAATGAGCGCGGCGTTTATAGCTTCAAAGAACTTTGCATCTTCCGATATCGGCATGGGCTAACTCCTGATGACAAGCGTTGTTAAAGGACAGGCAGATAAAAATACGCAGTCAGTCGCGCCGCCGCGCGCGGGTGGGCGCCGGCTTTCATGACAGTAAGGCGCGAAAGTGCCGGGTGCAACGAACTTTTATTTGCGATAAGGTGGCGGGGTCATTCTGTTGTAACGATAACGGTGGCTGCCAGCGTCTGTGGATCGAGCGTTTTGCCAATATATGTCTGGCGATACCGGCCGCCGCCTTGTCCATACGCATACCAGTAGGGGCCGTGCGCCGGACCCTGGCGGCATCTCCTGCAACTTTTATTGCCGCACTTCACCAGTTTAAGGCGATAGGTGATGTTTGGGCCTTTGCGGACTTCCAGCACGATGTGGGAGGGCGACGGGGGGATTTCCCCGGCCCGCGCTTTTTCATCGGCGATATGGGCATGAAGCCATGTATCGAGCTGGCCCAGTTCCTTAAGCGACATTCCTGACGCCGCGGCGATCGCCGCCGTGAAGCGGTGGAAGCGGGTAACGGGCAGATCCTGATTCCGCCTGATGGCGGTCAGACTTTCCATGATGAGAACCGGGTCGGCGCCTTCGCGCAAC
>JBEKGL010000640.1:0-3796 GCA_050012815.1 Thermoguttaceae bacterium | reverse complement strand
AAGGACATGCCTGATATCGCCTACACTACCGTTTTTCCCCTAACTGCCATACGGCCTGTTAAGCAATCATCCAACACTTCCCATTTTCGCAAATCAATGGCTTCTTATCCCGAACTCAGGTTTATAAATTAAGGATTTATGTTTGTTTGGCTGAAAATGCCCCCGATACCCCACCATAAAAATCCCTTTTTATGGTGGAATCTGTTGCGTTATTTGGGGAGGTACGTAAAATAGCCGTTTGGATAGGCTTTTTTGTGGAAGATCCCAAGAGGAACGGTTTGTCGGCTTAACAAATTCAAAGTCTGCTTTTCGATCCGATTATCGGACTTTAAATCCAAACTATGTAAAACATCGAAAAGGAGAATGTCATGTTTAAAAGCATTGGGCTTGTGTTGTTGATTTGTTCTAATTTAACAGCCGCTGTTACTATTGATCAAGTTTCAGCTTGGGGAGACCCTAATATTGACATCAAAGGGTCGGTTACTGGCGTGGATTTCAACAATTATGTGGTAGCCGTATCATCAGCCCCTCAAGGAGTGGGGTGGTGGTCAAAACCTTGGGTTTCTCCGTCAACTATCCCCATTGACACTAATGGCAAATGGGAAGTTTCTTATCATACATGGGAAGATACGAAACTTGATAGTATCGCCACTAATTTTGCGGCGGCTTTATATCCAAAATCTTTACTTCCAATTACAGGAAATGCGAATACAGTAGGAATTCCAAATTACGGTTATGAAGCAATTGCCTATAAAGAGAGATGGGGACAAACAATAAATTTAAATGGCTATGAGTTTGGATTAAAAACCTCCCAAGCCCCTGGATATGATCCAGTTGGTGTAGGTCCAGGCAATAATGTATTTTTGCCAACTGCCATTTATCAAAATACCAATGGGACACATCTGACAGTCAATAACTCTGTATGTAGTGAAATGGTTTTGGTTAATCCACTTGGCTATGGCACATATACTTCCATTTTTAATTTGAATAATTTATTTAGCAGTGGTTCTGGAGTTACATTTGGTGCTTATTTGTTTGACGTTTATGGGAAAACGACCGTCGCCAATCAAAATCGTGAAATCGATTTTGAAGCTGGTGATGTAGCGATTAAAAATGGGGGTGTTTTCCAAAATGTTGTGCAGCCTTATAATAATCCAGGAAATCTCCATACCATCAACATGCCTACCACGGGCAGAGTCAAAAGCATTATTACTTGGCGACCCGGACAAATTGATTTCACTGTGCAAAATTTAGATACTTCATCCGTCCAAACATGGACTTATTCAGGGGCAGATCTTCCTTCAGACCCAGGGCATAATCAATTTAGATTTAATGCATGGATTAGTGATAAATCAATCTATAATCCAAGTGCGAATATTGACATTACCGTTGAATCATTTGCATTTACTTCACTACAACCTCTGCCCACGCCTCCTACAAAAGCATGGGCAGGTGGCCACAAAGATTCTAATTGTTGGTCTTTATGGTCAGAGCCATTAAATTGGCAATCGGTATCAGAAACTCGTCCTGATGGCTATGGGCGAAAAGTAATTTTTGGCATGGATATAGCTGATCCTGTAACCGATGCCGAGTATCACACCTACGGATGTTGGTCAACTCTGACAAATAATGAAACCATAGGAGAATTAGAGTTTCAAGGACATTTTTCTGTTACTGGCGTCCAGGGGGGTGGCTCGTTGGTGTTTGATAATGGTAATGATGTCGGTGAAAAGCATGATGCTCTTATTACATTAAAAAAAGGATCATCTGTCCAATCCAATGAAATTGGCACTTTAAAAATAGTTTTGGACAATGATTTGAGAATTAAAATTGAAGATGCATCTGATCAACTAAAATTCGGTTCTATTCAGTCTATGGGATTAATTAGTGGCCCTGGAGCACTTATTCTTGATTCAGAAAATCATGGGAAAGTAATTTTATCTCCTTCAATTAATTTTGGAGCAAATACTTATACAGGCGGGACATTTGTTGAGGGTGGAACTTTAGAAATTATGAATGGGGGACTTCCAGTTGGCAGCAATTTAACTGTTGAAAATGGAGGTATTGTAAATGCCATTTCTATAAATTGCAATGTATTAACAATAGGTTCTGGATCAACAGTCACAATCGCACCAATTGTCATGACTGTGAATCAAGTTCCTGAACCAAGGAGCATTGTTCTCTTATCATTTGCTTTGTTTTCATTAATGATTATTAAGACATGTAACGGTAGGTCTAGGGCATAAATGTATGCCAGCCAATGGCTATTTTACCCAGGGATCATCCCCCGGGTGCCACTACTGGCTTCTCCAGCAGTGCTGTGTGGGGTAGGATAATTGGGATGTAAAGGTGGCAATAGTATCGAAAGAGAGAAAGACATTATCACAATCCGGGGCATGTCCACGAGTTGACGTTTTCCTACTTCCATCGTTGGCCGTTGTTGATCGCTGCGTCCCCGTTTCGGACTCATGGCTAGAGTTGCTTGGTCTGTCGGCTGGCGATTTCGTCGCGCAAGCGGGCGGCGCGTTCGTATTGTTCGGCGGCTACGGCGTCGTCCAGTTGTTCGATAAGCGTCGGGCCCAGGCCGTACTCCTTGCGAAGGGACTCTTTGAGTTGCGTTAATTGGCCGGCCAACTCGTCTTGATCGAATCGTTCTTCGGCCTCCAATTTGGCGTACATTTCCCGAATGCGATCCAGGGCATGGTTGATTTCTTCCAGGGCCGCTTCGGGATTGGAGTCTTGCACCGCGGCCAAGGCGGCGGCCTGGGCGCGGTGGAAAATGACAAACGGCCGGTACTGCTCGTGGGAAAGGATCCAGTCCGGGTCGGTAGACCAGTGGGCGACGAAATTCATCAGGGCCAGGGTATGGTCGGCGTCGGCCACCGCGAGGCGGAACTCGCGCAGCGCCAGGCAGCATATCCGGCGATGATAAAACAGCGAGAATTCGCGATCGATTTCCATGCGATTTTCGTCGGTCAGCGTGAAAGACTCGCCGTGGCGGACAAGTTGGGCGTTGAGATAATCGAGATAGGTTTCAGCCCCGCCGGGGCGATGGCCGTCCGGCCTTCCGGCGATTTCCATTTGCAGCAGGCCCATCTCGATTCGCATTTGCATTACTTTGCGGCCGTCGGAGGCTTCGGCAAACCGAGCGCTGACTACTCCCGGTTGAAAAGGCCAGTGTCGAAGGATGAAGTCGATGTCTTGTCGTTGAGGCATGGGGTGCGATTGCCGCGAGTTATGTTAATCGAAAAGCCTATGATTTATGATTATTTTGCTTCCGCGCCGTTTTGCTTGTAGGCGGCCGGGCCGATCAGTTCTTCGATGTCGGATTGGTCCAGGGTTTCGGATTTTTCCAGGGCTTTGGCCAGGGTTTCGAGTTTGTCGCGGTTTTGGGCCAGTATATCAAATGCCTTGTCCGAGGCCTCGTGCAGGATACGGGAAATTTCCTCGTCGATCAGTTGGGCCGTATGTTCGCTGTAGCGGCGGGGTTCGGTCATCTCCTTGCCCAGGAAGGGGTGATCCTCGCTGTCGCGGAAGGCCACCGGACCCAGCCGATCGCTCATTCCCCAGTATGTGACCATGCGCCGTGCGAGTTGGGTGACGTTGTTCAGATCGTTTTCGGCGCCTGCGCTGAACTCGTTGAAAATCATTTTTTCCGCGGCCCGGCCTCCCAATCCGATCACCAGGCGGATGTGCAATTCCGATTCGCTGATGTTCAGCCGATCTTCCTCGGGCAGGAGTTGCGTGGCACCTAGTGATCGGCCGCGGGGAATGATGGAGACCTTATGCACGCGGT
>JBEKGL010000639.1:0-6595 GCA_050012815.1 Thermoguttaceae bacterium | reverse complement strand
AAACGCCGGCGTAGGTGGCCTTGTCTTTCGTCTGGACACCAAATACAAGCCCCGGGCGTTGAATGCGCACTGTCTCCAAGGTGATTGTCGCAGCATGGAAGCGAGAGAGCTGATCGGCCAGAAGATCAGATTCCTTTCCTGCCATAGGCACTTGGGCAGGGGGCTTGCCAGCGAAGAACGCTCGCCGAGAAACGTGGGTTTCTGATGGCAGTCTGGCCAGTCCAAGGACTTCTTCAACGGCGTATTCCCTCTCCAATGCCGGTTGCACCAACTGCCGCCAAATATCGAGCCTCATACTGTCGATGATCAGTACAACCGCCTTGCGGACTTCGCCCTGTGCGCCGCGGCGTCTCGGCCCCATCCATTGTTCGTAAAACTGGTCGGTCGTGAGGAACTCTCCGGGTACAAGTTCGCCGTATCGGGCTTCGAGCAGCCGGCCAAAAAGGTAGTCCAGATCGTTGCGGAGCCTGCTTGCGGTGCTCATTGCATCGCGGCACTCGCGGACCTCCTTGACCCAAACGTCCTCGAAACCGGATACTGTTTTCCACTGTCGCTGCGCTGGCCCCTCCACGTCGCGGATCAGGCCATTGAGCCGACCGACGATTTGGTCGAGTTGATAGAAGCCGCGTTTGTCGAAGATATCGAGTACCTTGGCGATGGATTGGTCTCGCAACGCCGTAAGGTTCAGCCGCTCGATCAATGGCTTCGTGATGTTCAGTAGATCAAGCAGCCGGCGCTTTACCTCCTGGAACTCTGGGACGAGTCGGTCAAGTGAGAAATCCTGTTTACCGTCGAGCCGGGCTGACTTCTTATCTGCCTTGATGGCGAAGGGCGTCAATGCCCGGAGCTTGCTGGAGAATCGCTCTCGCTGGGCAAAGGCCCGAGCCTGCTCCTCGTTGTTCAATTGCAGAGTCGTGTGAAGGTGCTTGCGGAAGGTCTCGCCAATCAGTTTCTCGAATCGGGGCACTTCCTCTTCTACAAACCAGGATGCGGCCTCGGTGCAAAGCCCTACGGTGCAATCCTGGTACTGCGCCAAGGATGGCGATAGAACTGGAAGGTGCCGGCCGGGTTCTTCGAAGTGTTGCCGCAAGATTACCAAGGCCGCGAGTGCCAGGCGGGCGTTCTCCTCATTCGGTCCGAAGAGGTCTCCGATAGGTTGTGGCATGGCTTGCAACCGCTTCTGGATTACCTCGATCTCGGCTGGATTGAATAACTCCCGCAGGGCTTCCCATTTCTCCTGTTGATGAAAGGCGAGTTCTAGTGCGGCCAACGGCTGGCTGACCTCAAATAGGTCGGTGCCAAAGAAGGCACTTGCACCGACAATGACCAAATCATCATCGCAAGGAGCGCGTCCTGTCCGGCAGAAAGTGTCGTAGGTTTGTGCGAAACGATGAGGATCGTCACGTGCCAGTTTCTCGTATGGATATACATTGACCGCAGCGGGCCACTGCTCGTCGCCAGTGAGGTGGCAGAGGAAATCTCGAACGGTCGGCTTGAAGAATGCCTCAGTGTCTACCTGTGGCTTCCAATCCGGCGCGCGTAGTGGAAGTAAGTCTGCGGGTTGGGCGTCTTTGGGCAACAAGTGGGCGTCGCGGAGTGTGTAAGATTGGTCGAGAAGAACTAACTTCGCCGTAAGCGGATCACGGCCATCCAGTCCGTCGCGAAGTTGGAGGGCGTTCTTGACGGCCAGCAGGGAGTGTCCCGTCGAATTAAGATCTTGAAGAAGAACAGTGAGTTCGGTGGCTTCAAGTAGCGTGTACGGATCGTGAACCCAGACCAGACGGTGATGCCTGGCTCGGGCTTCAATTTGCTCTCTCACCCAGGTGGAAAGGCTCATTTATCGCTACTCATTCTTGTTGCCGGCTGCTCGATCTGTTCAAGCAGTCTCTCAAGGTCGGATTTCTTGTATAACCGATAGTTATTGGCCGGGTGGCGGTATTCAGGAATCTTGCTACGGCCCCCCCACGCCCGAATAGTATTGGGCACAACCCCAAGGAATTCCGCGGCTTCCTTGACCCGTAAATACTCATCTGATTGTGGCATCGGAACGCTTCCGTACACAGGGAAACGGAGTGGCTTCGTAACGTAAACACAACCTTACCAAAACTACATGTTGGGCGAAATCCCCCCCAACCCTGGACACGCCGATTTTTCGTGATTGCATGGCAATATCCCTGTCTATGAAAGCTTTTTCACTTGGCTGGAGGTATTGCCGCGAGTCTGCCCACTCGGAATCAGGCCAAAGTGCATGTCGGATGAAGACAAAACTACAATGGCTTACTCGCCGGGAATCTCCTCGACTTTTGTGGAGTTTCTTTGCCTTCGCCGATTAGCACTGTCCCAATCGTGTTCGATGGCGATACGCAAGAGGGCAATTTCTTGGGATAGCAGGCGTATCTTCTATTCGACACCTTTGGCCACGTTACGGGTCATGACTTCAGCCAAGACTTTCTCGATGGTTTGGGCGATGACTTCCAGAATGGCGTCGATAAAGGATTTTGGAATTGGTTTGCTGCCCGAGTCGTCCGATTTGCTGGGCGAGTGATGGTCCAAGGCCCATTCGGGCCGGGATATACTCGCATTTTCAAGGTCGTGTTTGATAGGATTGACTACCTTGTGTTTGTCTGTTGGTTCAGGCATGGCTTTTCCCTCCAGCGTATTTGATGCCGTGCCTGCAATGATAGATTCGTCGGGTGTTCTTACCTTATCCCTTCGCTCACAGTCACGCGAAAAGCTGGGGCTTTTCGACAGCTTGAACCAGTGGGCTGTCTATGAGCGAAGGGGAAAGTTTGGCGGCTCGGTAAATAGCACTCATTATCTATTAGAATAGGGATCTCAACAGGGCATTCATGGCCTGTGCCAAAAGCCTGCGTCGCTCCGCGAGGAATTTGCCGAAATTCTCCGTCCGCCAGAGTTCGTGGTTTTCTGGTATAAAGTGAGCCTTCCGCATGGACTTATTGGTTTCTGTTTCTAGGTATTGCCACGGCGGAATGTCACCGATAGCCGCATTTCGTGCCTGGCTGACGAACGTCAGATTTGCGATATCGTTTACTTCCGAGCGGAATTCTGACGGTGTATAGTCGTCAGCGAATCGCTTGGCCTCCTCATCGGTCATCATAAAATTGAATGGAAAAATGTGATGAAGCTGCAACTCCCCTGAGTGAATCTCGGTAAGATTTCTTGGGTAATCAAGGCCAAGGTCGGTTGCTCCTTGCCGACGCATTACAACATACATCATTAGCAGCATCACATTCTTTGAAGATACACCACAAATGTTGTCGGGTTTGATTTTCATGCCTCGATAATATTGCCGTGCTTCTTGTTGGACGCTCTCCGCCAGCGATTCGAGTCCTTGACGTGGAGTGGTCTCGGGCTCGGTGAGATGTCGGAGATCCCGGCGGAGAACTGTTTCACCTGCACCACCATAGTGCTCGGACAATTGAGACAGCAGGAAGAATCGTAGAACGCTTTTTGTTGCCAGCGTTTTCGACTTTCTTTGTTTTTCCATCGCTACGTAGTAGACGAGTGGAATCAGAACGTTCTTGGACGTAAAGAACTTTGTCTTATCGAGACCCAACCCACGCTGCAATGCTCGAATAATGGTATCCGTCGCCATTTTCACCTTCTTCCATGTGATATCCAAATGTCGCTTCGTCAGGTCACCTTGCGACACTTTTTCGGCTAGCTTTTTGATTTTGGGCACACGACACTCGATGACAGTGATTGCTCTCATCAAGAACGTCAAGTCCAAGTCGTAATCTTTCTGCCCAAGCTCGTGTCTATACTTTCGGAAGTTGCTGGTAATCCCTTTCCAGTGTGGAACAATCTTGGCCAAATGGATTTCTGCTCCTGTCAGTTGAGTTCCCAGGGAATTAACTCTCGCGAAGATTTCTCCGACCGTGGCGTAGTCGCGTCCGCGAACAATCTGAATAGGGAACTGATAGTCTCTAATTCGTTGAGTAAATGAGTTTATTGCTGCTCGCTGGTTTTCGTTCAGGTGGTTTCTATAATCTGGATCGTCCTTGACCGAGCCGTTGAAAAGGTGATTCAGGGGAACCCAAGGAAATTTGTAGCCGCCGCCGTCAGTCGTAGCTTCAATCTCTTTGGGAAATCTGCGAAGATTCCCATACAAGTATGGCATTTCTTCCTCAAGCTCAGCAAGCACGTTCCGGAGAACGCAACGTTCCAGAAACACCGAGGCCAGGGATGTGAGCCGCTGCTGCCCGTCGAGCAAGAAATACTGTGGAAGACGATTCTCGAAATGTCGCAGCCTCTCGGGTCGGATCATAGACCGAACGAGTCCTGCATCGCGGTCGCGTGGCTCCCAAAGTATCAATGAACCACAAGGGTAGCCCTGATCGATCGAATCGATCAGTCCCTTGACCTGTTCAGAGCCCCAAACAACGTCCCGCTGTATCTCTGGTATGCCGATATTGCCATCACCAAAGTCCTGAATGAGCGAACTAACCGATCTCTGCGTGGTAATTAGCGTGTCCATCTAGTGTTTACAGCCTACTACTAGCGGTGTTTGCCTTTGGAAACTGGAAAAGTGAGCCGACAAGGCTTAAATATATCACTGGCGAACTCGGTGTAACAGTAGCGGTGGTATCGGAGAAGGTGATATCCGAATGGATACTCCAGCGGAGTGTTTGTGGGTATCCCCCCCGATAAACAGAAAGGGTCGAGGCCGGTGGTGCGAAAAACTGGCCTCGAAAACCTTCTTGATAAACCTTAAAAATGTGTCTCCGATTCTTGGCTTGAAGCACCGTTGTGCTCTTTCGCGGAACTGTTTTGCTCCTGGGTCTGTTCATAGACCCATGTATGCACGCGGTCAGCGAGTTTCCCGAGCAATAACAAATCCTCTCGGCCAAAACTCGAAGAATTTTGCCACTCCTCGCCCTCTGGCTTGTAAAGACGACTGAAGGTGACATTGTGGCGGATTCCGTTGTCCGTCTCATTCGCCCAAATAGCGGCAATGAGTCGGCCTATCCTGATTTCGTGTACAGGCTTGGCCTTTTTCGATTTCGACATAAAAACCTCTCTTTCATTTGGGTAATAGTAATAAGGAATAAACATGTTTTCGGAAGGGGACAGTTTCATCCGCCTCAGGCGGATTTTGACAATCCCTAAGGGGTGCTACACAGCCAACGCCAGGAGTTGGGCCGCCTTCTGGTCCACGCCGGTGCGTTCGCCGGCGTTGATGATCTTGCCGGCGATGCGGGTCAGTGCATCGACCAGGGCGAAGATTGTGAAGCGGCCCTTTTCCTGGGCGACGGTGATCGCCTCTTTGGCCAGACTGCGGGCGATGCCGTTCTGGCTCAGGACTTTCTGGACCTCCTCGGCGTCGGTCCCCAGCGTGGTCTGCATCGCCTTTTGGACGACCTTCAAAAAGCCGTCGCGGCGTTCGTCCCGCTTACGGACCAAGGCCTCGATGACCCGGCGAATCTCGGTCAAGGCATCGTGGACGTTCGCGGTGTGTTTGCGAGTGAACTCGACCACTTCCACCGCGTCCCACACGATGTGATTGGCACAGATCGCCTGATACCAAAAGGTCTCGATGCCCACGCTGCGGCAGCCGACCTCCGAATTCCACAAGAAGAATCCGGGGGCGAAGGTCTCGCCGTTGATTTCGGTCCAGCCGGCCGGGTCAATGAGGAAACAGAACATATCCTGTTCCCCGCCGTACAGGCCGGTTGCCCCGTTAAAGCCCTTGGGAGGCGGCTGAAAGTCGGTGGCAACTTCGTTGACCACGTCCAGCAGGTCGGCGTTGTGCAGCCGGGTGTAGCTGGCGGCGTGGATCGAGCGGAGTCGCCCGCCAAGGGTGAACAATTGCAGGGGTTTATGGCCCTGCGGCAAGGTCTCGGCGAACACGCGGGCGGCGGTGTCCGGCGTCAGCCGATTCACAGTCTCCTTGGCGATTCCTGAAAGCCGGCAAAGCTGGCCGAAGCTCCAGTCGTTCATCTCATAGGCCCCGTCGTCGCTGGCGTCGAGCATTAGTCGCTCGCCGGCGACGGGACGAGTGCTCAGCGTCCGCGGCGGCTGCCAGACTTCGACCGATTGTTCCTTCTGCCACTGGAAGTGTTTGTGAAAAACTTCCAACGATGGAAATGTCTCGTCCGGCGTCCGCCGGAACAACTCGCGGGAGGCACGAGTTAGATTTGTCATGATTCGTTCCTTTGCTAATGTGAATGGTCATAGTGTTACACAACCGTAAAGAGTACCAATTTGCACCACCGGTCCTCGGCAGGCGGGCGAAGTGCATTCGCGGCTGGCCTGTCGAGTACCGGGGACTTCCTTCTGCTCATATTTGTTTATCAAAGAACCGGCTTACAAGCGTGTTATGGCGTATTCCCTGCTATGTGTTGCATGATTTTTCCCGGCGACTCAGGCTGATTTACCGGGTCTACGGGAATTTGATTAAGGCCAAGAATCGTTGTATTCTGGCAGGGCCTGGTGAAGAGGAGGTCGGCTCTGCAGGGGTGCAACCGGCCAAGCAATAGCCAGGTCGAAGGGTGCGTCGAGGCACTCGCTGTCTCTCGGTCCCCGGGGAGCACTAGCCTCCTCGGGGACAGTTTTTTACGGACGGTAAAAAGGC
>JBEKGL010000638.1:0-4241 GCA_050012815.1 Thermoguttaceae bacterium | reverse complement strand
GAATTTCCTGAAGGAGGAAAAAATAATGGGCAAAGTTAAAATTTGGATGGTTGGATTGGCGCTGATAGCCATGGCAGGATTGGCGATTGCCGCCGGACCGGGATACGGTTTTGGAATGAAGGTCAATTGTCCGGCAGGGATTGATCGGTTGAAACTGACACCGGAACAGAAAACAAAATTAGGTGAATTGCAGGAAAAGTTCCGGAAGGATACCGTTTCTTTAAGAAATGAGATGCAGATCAAACGATTGGAAATGCGAACCCTTTGGATCCATCCGAATCCGGATAAGGATAAGATTTTGGCCAAACAGAAAGAACTCAATGAATTGCGGGATAAGTTGCAGGCCAAATTTACGGATTTTCGGCTCGATATCCGAAAGATTTTAACCCCCGAACAGGCTGCGCAGATCGGAACTTTCGGACCCGGCATGGGTTTTGGCCGAGGCATGGGCAAGTATAGAATGTGGCATCATGATCCATACGGCGGTCCCGGGCAGGGTGGGGGCCCCGGTGGTGCCGGACAAGGTGGGGGTCCCTGTGGTGGCGGTTTTGGCCCAGGTGGTGTCCGGTCATAACTCTACCCCTCTTCTCCTCTCCTCAAGGAGGGCCGGCAGGTGTGCCAGCCCTCCTTATCCGAATCCTTTCCCGTAAACCCGGGGGAACCCAAAGGCCCTCAGAAGGACAATGTTCCAGGCAACAGTAACATTCTATGCACAGATCCCGATTAAGGTGTAGGCCATGTTCCGACAATTTCAAGGCCTGGGCCGGGCAGGCCTGGACGCATAGGCCGCATTCTTGACATTGTTTCGGACGCCAGCGGGGTTTGGCTTCATACAGCCAGTCATAGGCCCGGCCGATCAACCAGGTTGGTATGACCCTCTCGGCCCATTCGCGTGACCTGGTGAAAGGATGCTTAAAACCCGGGACCGGAAGTTCTGACCAGTCAGCCCTCCGAAGTTCGATACGTGACGGGTCGGCGATTCCTAAGTCGGCTTTGGCAGCTTGAACAATGGTAAGGACTCTGGCCGGATTAAATCCCATGATGGCAGCAGCAGTAACATCCAAAGCCACCGGATCAGTCGAAGCCAGAAGCCAGGCCGTTTGCCGGGCCTGACCGTGGGCCGGTCCTGCGCCTTCCATAGCGATTATCCCATCCATAAGGTTTAAGGCCACAGGAACTTCGGCCTTGATTCCGCTAAAAATATCAACCAAAGCCTCGGACATAGCCGGACCGTTAGGGGCAATCCGATGAACGGCTCGTTTAAGCGAACCGGGCAGTAAGCCAAGACAATTTTTAATCGCCCCGGTGATCCCGGTCAGAATGTGCGTTTTCAGTTTGGGCAGATTGACAATGGCATCAACGTGCTCCAGTAGGTCCGTGGCCTTGAACTTAGGCAATATCTTGCCTTCAGGGCTTTGGAGTTCGATAAATCGGAGTTCCTCAAGATTAACTAATTCGGCCTTTAGGCGCATTGCCGCTTGATCCAGCCCCATGAGGGTATAAGCCCGTTTGGTCTTGCCGTAAGACCCCATTCCACTGGAATCGGCGATCACCAGGTTGACTTGGTGACGGTTGCGCAGGTAATTTCCGACCGCCTCAATAACCTCAACCCGTGTGTTGACCGGTTGATCCGGACCATGATCGGCCGATAGGCAATTGGGTTTAAGCAGGACCCGGGCACCATTGGACAAAGGGAGGGGCTCCAGGGCGGACAAACATTTCTCCACTGCCTTGGTCAGATTAATGGATTGATAATTCGGGCAACGGCAGACGCTGACCCGGCTGGAATATTCAGGCATAGAAACTATAATTTTTTTTATCGTTTATGACTGAGCAGGTTGGGAGACAACTTCTTCCACAACTGGAGGCCCATCTCCTGCCTTTAGATCATCATAGAACCGGGCTAAAGAGGTTTGCAGATAAGGTATGATCCACAGGAAGCCTATCAGACTCACGATTCCCAGCAGGAACCAGCCAAAAAACCTCCAGAACAGGCAGAACAACTTCCAACGATTTCCTTTCATCATGGCCTTGCTTTTTCGCAAGGCATCCGAACTTTCCATTTTCGGATTCTCAGACAGGATAAAAAAGGTCTGAGAATAGGCAAGGGCGGCGACAATGCCGGGAATAATCAGTAGGATGGCCCAAAGCAAAACAAACAAGATCATCAAGAGATAGGCAACCAGGGCCCTGGTAAAATTCTGGAAACCCTCAAACAACTGGGAGAGTTGGGCATCTTGTTTTCGAGAAAGGAATAGAAAAAAAGTGACACATCCCAAAAGCAAAGGACCGCCGATAATCAGGCTCCCGATCCAGCCTACCCTAGGAATACCTCCAATCAGGAGACCAAGAATCATGTAGATTGCATTTCCCCCAACGGCCAATCCCCAACGCCCCTTCAGGGCTTCTCTGGCCTGTTTCATCAAATCGCGGTTCGTGGTCTGCATAGAACACCCTCCTGTGAATATTTCCCGTAGCTTTTTTATATTATACTAAATTTCCAGGCACAATACCAGGTGTCCTGGTGATGATCCGGAGGACAGCCGAGGCATTCGGTTTTAATCCGTCTGTCGATTGTGGAAGCGAAAAACGGATATTCGACCAGCCCTACGGATTTGCAGGGATAATCCGGTAATCCTTTGCGTTTGCGGGCCGACTGGACCCGGCAGTCATTCATGCGAAAGATAAATTGGGTCGCATCGATGTCTTCAATGGATTGTCGGTTGATGCGGGCATACATGCGGAAACCGAGGGCGATTTTAAGCCCCTCCAATCCCGAAGATTCAGGAATACCCAGCAGCCTTTTGATCCTCAAGGACTCGTAAGGGGAAAAGCGGGACCAGCAGGTATCGTTACAGCGTTTGGCATAGTCCATGCCGAAATGCCTTTCCATAGTCTGAAACCAGACCCCGTCATTAGCCAGCCAGTTAAGGGCCTGGGCATCGATAGCCTCGATCAGTTTTTCTTTGCTTAAATGTTTTAAGGATAGAGGAGCCCCGTCTTGGATCTCGAAACCGAAGAGATCGGCCATACGCTTTAATATAATTTGCCAGGCCTGATCACCGGCTTCCCCTTCAATTTCGGTGGCCCTTTCAATGCCAAGCTGATATTCCACTTCCCGAAACCAGCATCCATAATGGATCAAGGTGCGCCGAAAACCTTCCATGAGCCATTGAACCAGTTCAGCTTGAGATAGGTCTTCCATTCTATGCGGAAAATGAAGTTTAGACATTATAATTCCTTCTTTTTAAAAGAGATGCTCCTTGAGAGCCGAGGGAGGAAAAGGAAGAAGCCGAAAAATCATTTTTTCCAGCTTCAAGGTGTCTTGATAAAGGGTTCCGATGCGCTTTACGGCCTCTTGGGAACGCCCATAGGTCTCCACCAGATACGTAAAACGTTCCTCTAAATCGACTACTTCTTCGTGGCGGACCCGTTTATCGGCGTAATGGACAAGGACCACCTCGTCCATGAATCCATTATGGAAATACTTATCTTCCAGCAAGACATGCTGGGCCACGATTGGGGCCACCGGATCAAAACCCATGGCCCTGACCATTTCTTCGCCGACCAGAGCATGATTGCCCCTGGTCTTTAAGCATTCGGTTTTGGCAATGTCATGGAGTAAGGCTCCGGCTTCAACCAGATCCATATTCAATTCCGGAAAGTGAACAATCAAGTTTTTCCCCAGGCAAACGGCTATTCGGGCCACTTGAAGGCTGTGGGCCTTGATATTGGGGAGCATGCCCTCTTGATCCATCAGGGTCAGGCAGGTCTGACGTGAGGGAATGATATCGGTCATCGTATTAAACCATCATACATGCTTGGGCATTTACCATAAAATATGAAAACGGATTTCTCCGAACTCTTCACTCTGAACTCCTAATTCTAATTTCGGAGCTCCGAGAGATCCCGGTACAGCTCCAGGGCCTCGGGATTAGCCAGGGCATCTTTATTCAAAACGGGTTTGCCGTGAATCACATTCCTTACTGCCAGCTCCACCTTCTTCATGTTTATGGTATAGGGGATATCGGCTATAGGGATAATCTTGGCCGGGACATGGCGTGGTGAAGTGTTCTCTCGAATGATCTTTTTAATCTTGTTCACCAGGGATTCATTCAAATCCACCCCAACGGCCGTTTTTACAAAAAGGATAATCCGTACATCATTTTCCCAATCCTGGCCTATGACAATGCTGTCGGCGATCTCCGGCAGGGTTTCCACTTGACGGTATATATCGGCTG
>JBEKGL010000637.1:0-2596 GCA_050012815.1 Thermoguttaceae bacterium | reverse complement strand
CGCGGTCAACCATCAATTCGGCCTGGTGACAGGCGATCGTATTCTCTATCAAGTTGCCCAGTTTTTACAAACGTCGGTTGGCAATGATAATTTGGTGGGCCGCTACGCCGGTCAGCAATTCCTGACGATGTTTCTCGATGTCAACTCCAGCGTTGTGTTGAAAAATGTCAATTTGTGGCGGCACTCGATGGAAAAGATTGTTTTCCTGCGCGAAGACAAGCCTGTTCGCATAACCGTGAGCGGGGCCGTCACTTTAGTCGACCCAACCGAGGCTTATCACAAGGTCTTGGAGCGTCTGGACCGGATAATCGCGGAGGTGAAACAAGCGGGCGCAAACCGCATATTCTTCCATAATGGCACAAAAACCGCGCCTCTGGAATCGCACGACCTGGGCCTCCCGGAGACGCAGATAGTTATTTAATGCGGAAGGCGGAACACACAACGCGGAAGTTTTGCGAATGATATTGGTCTTCCGCATCCCGCTTTCCGCCTATAGCCTACAACCTATAGCCTACAACCTATAGCCTCCGGCCTACAGCCTTTTATTTTCATCCTTCATCCTTTTTTATTTTCCCGCTCCTCAGATACCTCCGTTTCGGCCTCTTGCACTATGGGTTGGGTGATATTCTGGCTGGTCAATTCCACGTGGAAACGGAACGGGTATTGGCTGGCGGATTTTGTGCGGACGCGGACATGATACATCAGTGTTTCACCCGGCTGTATCGACATTACGGGATTAAAGCTGATGGTCTGGCGATCGATCTCGAATTTTGTGGGGCCCGGTCCGGTAGTGCCCAGGAACACGGGCGCCATGCCTTCGGGAACAACGGCCGTGACCGTTACCCGGCGATCGACCGCATTAGTATTATTGATCACGCATATTCTATAAGTCAACTCCTTGCCCACAGCCACCGGATTATGCAATGCAACGACAGACAATGTCAAGGCGTTTGCGGATTGGGTCTTTTCAGCAGCGGTTCCGCCGGGGCGATTTTCGCCGCCTTGGTTTTCGCCTGTCTTTGCACGGCCGGACAATGGCGTGCCGCCGGGGATTGCGCCGCCGGGCGGCTGCGTGCCGAAGGCGGAACGGATTTCCAAATAGGCGGTGTCCTGGGCTTGCGCCCCTTCGCGAGTGGAAACGCTCACGGTATTACTTGCTCTATCGGCCACTCTTGCGCATTTACATTCGACTTGTATCTCCTGGGTGCTCCCGGCCGGTAAAACGGGAAACAGCCACATTAGATTTCGGCCTTCCAGTTGACACTTGGGTCCGGTCTGCGTGGGAACCAGTGCGGGATCCCAACGATACAGCACTTTCAAATTGTTCAGCGGCCGATTATTGGGATTTGCAATTTGTATATTGAAAAGTACCAGATCGCCCACCGTGCCCCGCGGGGGCTGGGTAGCGGTATGTTTTATGGTGACTGTTGGCATTCCGGCGGCAGCGGATGGCGACCCGGTATCGTCCCGGGCCCGGAGCGGGAAGGAATTTGGCCGCCGGGCGGGGCTATGCCCGGCAGTGGCGTCGATTGCGCAGACACCATCACGCAGGCTCGGGTTTTAACCAAGCTTTCATTTTGCCTTGTCACTTCTACCGTGTGGCAAAGGTTGCCCGCTCGAAGAACACGAAACGTAATGTCAAACTTGCTCGATTTGCCCGCGGGTAGATCGCCCAATGGGTATTCCGGAGAATTAATGATCTTGTTTTCCGAGTCCCTAAATTCCAATCCCGCATCGAAGCGATCTTTAACTAGCAGGTTGTTCAGATTGGTTTGGCTGCGATTGGTAATAATGATGTTGAAGGTGACTAAGGTGGATTTATCGCGGAGCAGCGTTATATTGCCGGGCCCGAGCACTTTCAGGTCGATTAAAGAAGACGTTGAAGAAGCGGCTGAAGAAGGCGGGGTTACAGCCGTTTGTGCGCCCCCGCCCGCGCCAGGCGCGGCTGCCGTAATGGTAGTCGTGGCGCAATCGCTGACTTTCAGCCCGCCTTCGGTCATCACGTCCGCGCAATTGCTTACGCTGCCTTCTTTTTCGGCCCTGACGTTGACTTCGATGGTTTGACGTTGGCGGGGTCCCAATTCGGGCAATCGCCATTGGAGTTGTTTTCCGCCTACGGCGGCGGCCGGATTGCCGCCAAGGTAAACCAAGCCGTCGGGCAGGACATTGGAAACAATTATGTTTTTCGAGAGCAAATCGCCGGGATTGCTCACCTCCAGGCGATAAGTCAAGGTTTCGCCCGCCTTGGCCATCGAAGGACCGCTCAGTTTCAGGGCGATGTCGGCAGCGGTCCAGGTTTGCATGGTCGAGCCGGCGCCCACGGTCAGCCGCTGTCCGCCCGCGCCGGGCAACTCCGCCGGGCGGATAACCTCGATGCCGATTTGGTTTGTGCCGTGGGCGGGCGATTTCTGAAAAATTTCGGCGTTTGCCTGGCCGGCGGCGTCGGTTATGGCTTCGACCGACGAGGCCCCATCGGGCGAGAATCCGGCCGTGGGGCCGCCGGTTATCGTGTACTTAACCACCCAGCCCGGACACGGACATTGATTCGTTTGCCGCATTACCGTGGTGGTGAAAACGTGCTTCGTGCCCGCGGGAT
>JBEKGL010000636.1:0-2679 GCA_050012815.1 Thermoguttaceae bacterium | reverse complement strand
GCCGTCCCCTTGTTTTTCCGCAACGATTCGATCCGACGCCCAATCCGCCGACAATCCTGGCAGTGCGGCTGCAAACCGCCAAGTTCAGCCGATTATGTAGTTGAGCCGCTGATATACGGTTCAGGATTATTATGGAAACTATTTTGGGTGGCCGCGCTGGAAAACATGTAAATCCGGCCCTTATACCCGGCACAGAATTTTACCTGCCCGGGAACATTCCGTTTTTCGATAACCGATATTACGGGATCGAATCCGCCGTTGGCTGGAATGTATTTCTCCGGATTGGCCAAAAACTCCTGCCTCTGCGCATTGCCCGAAAAACGGTAAATTAAACCCCTAAGCACCACGGTCCAACGCGGATCGCCTTGCACCCAACGCCCATGCAGGCTTAATTCCACGGGACAAAAACCTTCAATCGCCACGGGCGGCATGTCTCGCCGCGATTCATTCGTCGATGCGTCGATTTCCAATTCGCTTCGCACCACGGCCGAAGCTTCGTTCGATTCACTCGGCTTCTGGTATGATTGCGATATGATATTGCGCGAAAGGCGGGCGGCTGTCGGCGATTCAAGCGGTTCATGATAGGCGGCGCCTCGGGCGACGTCGGATGATTGACTGACCGGATCAAGGCGGCTAAGTTTGAATGAATTATTAAGCGGTTTAATCCGAGTTCCTTTATCTCCCGGCTTGGGACCGGGAGCAGGATTATCTGTTTTGCCCTTTTCCGCCGAGTCGGTTTTCGGCTCACTTTCCGGTTTGGATTCCGTAGCGGGAGTGTTGTCTTCTTTTCCCTTGGGAATTAGCGGCACGGGCAGGCCTAAATCGGGCGGCAAACCCGGTGTCGGATTTATCCCTCCCGGCTCGGTGCCCAACTGCGGCAAAACGGGAGTCTCCTTTCCAGGCTCAGTCGGCTGCTCGCCCGGCAATCCTTCAGACGGCTTTTCCGTGCCTTCTTGAGTTCCGGGACCCGGCTGCGCTTCACCGGGAACTTTAGGCGCTACAACGGCCTTGGGCGGAGGAATTATTTCCTGGCCCTCGGGCACTGGAATCGGTTCCATGCCTATTGAACGAGGAAACGTCTTATCGCGGCGAATCTCGCCCGGCCACTCACGCCACTGCGTGCGAAAATAACCGAATTCCCCGGTGTTGGGTATACAGCAACATCCATAGCCTTGAGGATACTGTAGTTTGTATGTCGTCGATGCTCGGGCAAAATCGGTGCAGTAAAGCGTCGCTACCCCCACGACAAATAGGACGACAAAACTAATCCGTGGAATTCGTTTCAGCATGACAAACTTCCTCTTAATTTAGGCCGTCATTCTTGTGGGTTGTAGTTTCGGCCCATGGTTTGCAGGCTGCGGGTGGTGGAACTGCCCAGCGAGGTTATGCCCAAGAGGCGTTCCACTGGGGCGGTCAACTTGCCCAGGAAGTTGTTAAACGATATCAGGTTGTCCTCGGCTACAAACACCCTGTCGCCGGGCAGAAGTTGGTAGTTGGTGGCCGCCGATCCGCCGCGGGTTATGGCCGCGTAATCCACGGGCAAAATCTGCTCGCAGCCGAAATTCCCGGGCGCGGGCCGGGCGACCCACACTTCCTTGCTGGAAAACTGCGATAATCCGCCCACCGCCGCCAGGGCGTCGAGCACCGTCTCGTTGCCAGTTATCGGGACCCGCCGCACGTTGTCGCCCATGCCCGCCCCGTCGGTGATCACGTAAAACACCTTGCTGTTGTAGCCCAGCACGTCAACCGACACCTCCGGCGAATCGAAAAACTGCGTAAGATGCTTTTGCAAGGCCAACTTGATCTCCGTGACCGTCTTGCCCGATACGTGCACCACGCCGTACGTCCGCAGGTTGATCGTCCCGTCCGGACCCACCAGATACTGGCCGGAGACCGGCTGCGTGCCGGCCGTGCGCATCAACTGCACCGACACCTCGGGCTGACGCAAGATCTGCTGCAATTGCTCGGTAATGGCCTTGGTGGCCTCTTCGATGGTCATGCCCCCGATGCGGATCGTGCCGTAGGCCGGTCCTAAATTCACCGTGCCTTCGCCTTCCACAAGGAAGAAATCGTTGATCGGCTGGTCGGGTATCGTGCCCACCGCGCTGATCTTCAATACGTCGTAAACCTCGATGCGGTACGGCGGCAAGGGCACCATCTTCAACATTTCGACCTGCAAAATGTCCGGCGGCTCCACGCGATAGGCGGGCAGCGACACCATGGACTTCTCCCGCGGCGGCTCCATGTCAGGGCAAACCGGGGCTTGCAACGTCTGTCCGTAATGGTCGAACGGCCGGCACCCGGCAAATCCCGCCACCGCCACGGCCGCCAGTAGCAATGCCGTCAGGCAGGAAGATTTTAAAAATCGTCCCACGGCGGAAAGCGGAAAGTGGAATACGGAATTATTCATGGGAAAAGGCGAAAATTATACGCAAACCATTTTGAACAGGAGGACAGACATTCTTGTCTGTCTTGGACAGTACACACATTCTTGTCTGTCTTTTTCCCGCCAGACAGGAATGTCTGGCCTCCTGTTTGCCTGTCTAGTAAAACTGGGTAAAATGCCGAATCTATGCGCACGGATATCAAACTCCGCTTAATCCGCACTGCCGGAATAATCGGCAAAGTTTAACATTTACTTTGCACCGATTTAGATAGTTGTTGGGATTTTTACCCAAC
>JBEKGL010000635.1:0-2920 GCA_050012815.1 Thermoguttaceae bacterium | reverse complement strand
GACTTTTCCGAAAGTATTGATTTTAAGGGCCATATTATGGGGGAGAATTACGCCATAAATGACACGGCAAGGAAAAATAATTAAAGAAAATACACTGCAAAAAGCAACGGACTATTGGAATGACGGCGATTTCTGATTACACTAAATGACTGGGGCGGGAAAAAAGTTCGCACTTAGAGGAGTCATTTTTCAACACTATTTCGTTTATCGTTATTCTGCCGAAAGCCAAGGTTTCATGTACGAATCGCGTCACCCTCAACCGGATGAAGTCGATCAGTTGCTACGCAACGCCGAACTGCGCGACGAACTGGAACGATACTTCGACGAAACGATCAGCCGGGTGAATATTCAGCACGCCACGCTGGCCGCCGAGAACGAGTTTCTGGCCTGCATGCTGGCCTGGGAACAGGCGCCGGTGCTGCCGATATACCGCTGGTTCGATCCCGAGCTGCGGCCACCGCGTCCCGAGTCGCTGGGCGATCAGGATTTGCAGAAGATTCTTTGGGACGTGATCCGCAAGCTATATCAAAAGCGGATCGTATTGGATTTCACGGGCCACTTAAGCGACAGGGAATTATATTGCCTGATCTATCGCGACATTCTGCCCGCCCGGGAAAAGAAAATCGAATGGCCGAATAACTACTTGCACTGGGATTGCACCGGACCCAACGGCGATCCGGAAGTCTGGTTGCGCTATTACGCCACGGATGAGGAACGCGAAGATTGGGCGGAAACCTATGGGCAACCGCTGCCGATTACCGAACCGCTGCCCTATCCGCGCAATCTGCCCCGCGAACCGGAATCCTAATCCGCTGAGTTTTGCGGCGTATTGTGCTGGGATGATTTCATTGCCGATATCAGGGACGATCAGGTTCAATCGCCCTCAACCTCGGTCCTTCGCCTCTGGCACCCGGCCCCGGTCCCTCGCCCCTGGCCCCAGGCCCCGGTCCCTCGCCCCTTGAGCCTTTGGTTGGGGCATGTTGTTTGACGGCGGCGTTCAACTCAGACAACAAGCCTTCCACCTGCCGCTGCACTCGATAATCCTGGGAAACGACAAGCATCTTGGCCGTGCCGGCTGTAATAAGCTGTATGGTTCCTCGGCCCCCGGCGGCATCCCAGCTTTCAGGCGCCACGGTCGAAGTGAACAACTCGACCAACGATCCCAGGTCTTCCCAAGTCTTGCCTTGCTCGCCGTCCGAGGAAGCCAAATCGGTTATATCGTATACCTTGGTGAACAACATGCCTTGGATTGCTCCAGGCGTGGAAATAACAATCGCTTCGAGTTCTTTTTCTTTTAACGCGCGTTGGTCGATCACCACGTTCATGCCGTATTTTTCGCGCAACACGGAAACGAAATCGCCTAGAGGGACGTCGGTGAACTTAAATGCGTCCTTTTGCGAAAGAGCTTTTTCGATGGCTTGCTGGGCGGATCGTTCGGCCGGTTGACACAACGCCGAACCGGAAAAAACGCCGAAGCAGACAACCGTCGCCAACGCCAAGAAGTAAGAAACATGTTTGCGATTCATCACTCCCTCTCTTTCTTAAAAAAGGCCGGATCGGAAAAACAATACCGCGGCGGCCCTGTTCAGGCGCTAACACTAGACTGTGTACGATAATAGGTAAAAACGAGTAAAAGTCAAGTTTGGCAAGCGAGTGCGCCAAGCGCAAACAGGGGCATGGCCAAAAGCGATTACTTTTTTCGTTTTAACCGATACGATCTTCATTTCAGGCACGTTCGATGCCGCCAGTTTACCCCCTCTACTTGCCCTTCAATAGCCTATCCATTAGAATATGCGCCGGTCGCCGCCCCATACGCTATGTTTATGGAGAACGGGGGTAAACTAAACGCTCTCCTCTTTGGTTCATTTGGCCGTTTAAGTAGGTTAAAAACATTTTGCCGTCCTAACGTTCCATAAAAAAACCAAATTATTTCCAATATTTTAAAACACGCGGCGAATTGACATATAGTGTCCGGTGGATCATTTATTCGACCGGATCGATTTCACCTTTTTTCATTTTTTGCAAGGAGATTCACAGATGAAAAAGAGTTGTCGTCATCATCAAAGTTGGCGGATATTGGCGGCGGCGTTGATCGCTTTGTCGGCCTGGCAGTGTCTGGCTGTTCAGCCGGTCGCCGCGGGCGAGTTGGACAAGCTCGACACCTCCTTGAAATTGATACCCGCCGATGCCGCTTTTTATTCGTCCATGCTCCGCAACCGCGAGCAGGTCGAGACTTTATTGCACAGCAACGCATGGGCCAAGATCATGTCCATGCCCTCGGTCCAAATGGGACTGGCCATGTACAATATGCAGGCCCAACAGCCGGGCAGTCCCGTATCGCGCTTCGAAGCGGCGCATCAAAATCCCGAGGTAAAAAAACTGATTAACCTCGCCGCCGACATGGGATCGAATGAAATCTTTTTCTACGGCGACAAAAACTGCAACCAGTTCGTCGAATTGTTGCAACATATAGTTTCCGGCATGCGTTACGGTCCGGCCATTCTTCAGGCAACTGGAAAGGGGCAGGGATTAAGCCAAGAAAAATTGAACGCCAAAGTGATATTGAATACGCTGATCGCCCACCAGGACCTCGTTGAATTTCCCAACATGCTCGTCGGCTTTCACCTGAAAAAACCATCCGCCGCGAACGAAGCCCTCATAAAGCTGGAAATGTTTTTCAACGTGGCCATGGAAGCAGTGCCAAAATTGAAAGGGCATCTTAACCGGGAAATGATCGGCGAAGACGAATTCCTCGTCCTGCGGGTGGACGGCAAGATGATCCCTTGGGAAAAAATTCCCAAGAACGAGTTTAAAAAACTAGTGGACAATGAAGCCGACCTCGATAAATTCATCGAACACGTCAAAAAAATGGAATTCGTATTCGCCATGGGCGTGCGCGACAAAGATTTGCTCATTTCAT
>JBEKGL010000634.1:0-3378 GCA_050012815.1 Thermoguttaceae bacterium | reverse complement strand
TTCCAAAATTAATTCGTCATTCGCGTCAGGCAATGACGGACGCCACAGGTAATAAATTTCGTGATGTTTTGCCAAAGCACACAAAGAATCAATCAAATCCGAAACGTCTTCTTGTGACAGACCAAGTTCGCCCCGATGCCGCTGAAGGACATCCTCATATTCAAGTACGATCGCAACCGAATCGTGAGAACTAAACTTTTTCGTTCCCATCATCGACAACAACTTGAAAGAAGCGCCCCTCTTTGAACGAAGGGCGGCTATTACCACATTGGTGTCAATGACGATATCGAGAACATCCATTATGGTATTATAGGTGATATTCTATATGATATCAACATTAAAAAGGCTGAAATACATTACAAGATTTGTGATTATTTTGCGAGTTTTTTATAAAAAACCATCTATGTGGGGGATTGAATAGGGTTAATCGAATGGTTAAATTTACCATTTTGGAGACCAATCTATTACGTGTTTGTGACTTTGAAATTGGCAACGGCTGGATTTCGGATTTTGCAGGGAAAACAAAATGAAGAACAAAAAATGTTCTTATGCAATTGCAGCAACCTTGGCAATGTTGATTGGTGCTCAATTTGTCATGGAATGTCGGGGTGATGATGGCGGCATATTGACAATGGATGCCGGCTCGCCAACGTGCCTTCCAATGGGTGGTAGTTACACTGGAACAACCACTATTAATGCCGGCACCTTAATTCTCGGGGGCGTATTAGATACAACAGGTTGCGGTTCATTAACTTGTGCGGGAAACGCAATAAATACATTTCAAGACGGCACGGTTTCTGGCACAACAGTTTCTAGCGGAACAATCGCTTTTAACGGCGGCTGTACATCATTAACAAAAGTTGGCGCCGGCACTCTCACGCTCAGTGGGAACAACACTTATGCCGGTTCAACCACTATTAGCGGCGGCACGTTGCAGATCGACAATGCAAGCTCGGGCACGTTGCAGATAGAAAATGTCGGAACCGTTTCTGGCACAACGCTTACTCTTGGCGGCTGCGTCACCAGCGGTGGTACTCTTAAGGCCAGCGGGAACTACACTTATACCGGCGCAACCACTATTTGTGGCGGCACATTGCAGATCGACAATGCAAGCTCGGGCACGTTTCAGTTAGACAATAGCGGAACGATTTCTGGAATAACGCTTGCTACTGACGGCTACGGGGTATTAACGAAAACCGGCGCGGGCATTCTCACGCTCAGCGGGAGCGACACCTATACCGGCACAACTATTTCCAATGGTGTGTTGCAACTTGGCAATAGTGTGACACAATCGTACATCAGCGGCGGGACCTTTAATCTCGCCTCGATCTATAGCGGCGGGACCATTAATGTCGCCTCGATTGATACTGTTCTTTCTTCAGGCATTCTCATAACTACAGGCACTCTCAGCACCGACCTGACGAGGGTTGGCACTCTGACGATTGTTTCCGGCACCACCGGCAAGTTGGTTTACCTGAGCGGAACCGGGACCGGAACACTGCTTTTTGTCAATCCCCCGGAATCTATCCCCGAACCAAGCGCCTTAGTATTGTTGTCTATCGCCGCCTTGGGATTCATAGCGAAAGCTTTGGTGTCAGGTCGAAAAATTCCGTGGTTCGGCCGTGATTAATGATTAATCATTCTATGAAAAAATCTCTCGGTGCGAATACGCTTATTTATCCCACGCCGACCTGGGTTGTGGGAACTTATGACAAGGCTGGAGACAAATTCGCCGCCACGGGATTGACGGCGGTCCGGGCCGAGTTTGTCGATGCCCCTTACGTGCAGGAATTCTCCTTGGTGCTGGAGTGCAAATTGCTGCACACCGTAGAAATCGGATTGCACACGCAATTCATCGGAGAAATCATGGACGTGAAGGCCGAGGAAAACGTGCTTGACCCCGACGGCCTGCCGGATATGGACAAAGTTCGGCCGTTTGTATTCGCGCCCGGGCCTCGGACGTATTACAAGATCGGCGGGTTGATCGGCAAAGGATTTGCCATCGGCAAGGAGTTTATGAAAGGATGAAAAAAGGCTGTAGGCTGTAGGCCGGAGGAATGAAAACTGATTACTGAAAACTTGATAAAAACCGCTTGCGGTTTAGCGATACACGCTCCATGACGCAAAATCCCCGGTTTATTCACCGGGGTCTAAATTAGCGAGTCATCATCATCCGGTATCCGCATTATCAATTTCTTTTCTAAACTCGCTCTACACAAGTTTTATACGCTTGTACCCGATCAATAAGCATGCTTGACACCCCCCTTTTAAGTGCTATACTGAGAAGTTAATAACTATAGCCAAATTAGGAGGCCGGACATTCCTATCCGGCTCGAAACAAACAGGCAAGAATGCCCGTACTTAAGGAGACAGACAAGAATGTCTATCCTCCTGGTTGGAGGAGACGGGCAGGAATGTCTGTGCTCCTGGTTGAAATTGGTCGGGTTATTTAATACGGCGCCTTGGTGCAAGATTTTCCAGCCTTGTGATCCATACCGGAAAGGAGAACTCAAGATGGCGATAACCGCTAGCGATTCCGCTCAGAAGCAGGTGGATGTTTTTGCCGATCGGGTGCGTACGATTCGCAATAGTCTGCACGAAGTGGTCGTTGGACAAGACGACGTGATAGATCAGCTTTTGATTTGCGCGCTTACCGGATCACATGCCTTGCTGGTGGGCGTGCCGGGTTTGGCCAAAACATTAATGGTCAAAGCGCTGGCCGCGTCGTTTCAATGGAAATACGCGCGGATTCAATTCACTCCGGACCTGATGCCGGCCGACGTGACGGGTTACGAACTTTTGGGGCGCGGCGAGGATTCGCAAGGCCCGACCATGGTATTCCGGCCCGGTCCGGTGTTCGCCAATCTGGTGCTGGCCGACGAGATCAACCGCGCAGCGCCGAAGACGCAGTCGGCCTTGCTGGAAGCGATGGCCGAGCGGCACGTCACGGTGGGCGGAAAAACCTATATGCTGGAAGAACCGTTTTTGGTCGCGGCCACGCAGAACCCCATCGAACAAGAAGGCACATATCCGCTGCCTGAAGCCCAACTGGACCGCTTCATGATGGAAATCCGCATCGGTTATCCTTCGCCCCAGCAGGAAGAGGAAATCGTCATGCGCACGACTTCAGGCGTGCCGGAATTGCCCGAGGCATCGCTTAAACGCGAAGAATTTTTGCAATTGCGCGATCTGGTGCTGGCTGTGCCGGTGGCCGGCAACGTGGCCTCGCAAGCGGTGCGGATCTGCGGGGCGAGCCGGCCGGAAGACCAGCGCAGCGGCAAAATGGTCCGCGATTACGTGGCTTGGGGCGCCGGTCCGCGCGGGTCGCAAAACCTGGTCCTGGCGGCAAAAGCCCGCTCGCTTTTAGTCGGCCGGTCC
>JBEKGL010000633.1:0-2851 GCA_050012815.1 Thermoguttaceae bacterium | reverse complement strand
CGCTCGCCGGCGGCAAAATACCGCTGCTCGTCGAACAATCCATAAGTTGGCAGATAGACCTTGCGATGCCAATGCACGATCCGCCCGCCTTCGGCGAAAAAGGCCGCATTGTAAAAACGATGCCGCGGCGATTCTTCCACCATGCCGGCCACCAGCGACATCGCCCCGGCCGCATGGACCAACTCCCGAATTTCCGGTCCGGTCCGGCTGAGGGCCAGATCGGGCACCATGTCGCGGACAAAATATCCGGTTAGCGACAACTCGGGAAAGATCACCAGATCGGCCTGCTGGCGCCGGGCGGCTTCGATGCGGTCGAGGTGCAAGGCGAAATTCCGCTTTCGATCGGCCAGCACCGGGGCAATCTGCGCCATTGCCACGCGCAAGCAATTAGGCGCGCCGGCAACGGCGGAGGAATGATCCAAATCGGGCTCTGTCGAGTCGAACGGCGAATCCACCTGTTTCATCTCCCTATTTTTCGCCCATGACCACGTGAACGGCCATCATTAAATTCCGCCTTGTGGATTGAGTATATTCGGTATCGAACCAAATGATTTTTCCCGAGGCATCGAGCAAATAAACCCGCGGCAATATCGTCTTGGCCACTTTGGCGAAAAACGCATTATCGGGATCAAAGAAACAAGGCACTTTAATGCCGATCTTTTGCAACTCTTGTTGCACTGACCGGGGTTTATCGCCTTCGTTGATTCCAATTACTTTGATCCCTTTTGCGGCATAAGGCACGGCCACGTCGTTCTGCAAATCGCTCAATGCGGAATCGGCCGCCAGTCTTGCATAATTCGATCCGCCTTCAGACCATAAAAACAGCACCGTATATTTTTCGCCGTACTGGCTTTCCAAGGAAACTTTACCGCCAAGGAAACTTTACCGCCGTCGGCCGCAAGAAGTTCAGCGTCAGGCATGATGTCGCCCACATTGACCAGGCAAGTTGCGCGGAGTGAATCGGATAGGCCGACGTTAGGGATTGTAGGAGGCGGTGGAGGGGTTTTAGGCTTGGGACGTTTGGATAAGGATTTATCTGCTTTCCTGGGAATATTCGGGATTTCCTCATCCCCGCTTTTTGCCAAGTTTGTCTCCGCCTTGGCAACTTCAGGCTGAGTGACCGATTTAGCGACCGGCCGGGTGCTTGATGGTTTTGATTTATCGGCTTGGGAACTTTCCTGGCAGCCAAACAACAATGTAAAACTTCCAAATGTTAATAGAACACCTATTATTCGAAGAGGACTCCATGCCATGACGATTGCTCCTTAAATATTGGCGATGCGATGGATCAGGGAATAACAAGTTCCCATAGGCAACAATTAAGTTTCACGCCTGGCAGCCGATTCGTCAACGGGTATTTTTAATATCGTTATTGAAAAGAGACGCGGTTCCAGCCGAGTTTGGCCGCGGAGAATCATTATCCCGTCAACGGGAACTTTTGATTCCCAGTTCGTTTAACTGTTTCGCATCGACCTGGCCCGGGGCATTGGTCATCAGGTCGGTGGCCCGTTGGGTTTTGGGGAATGCCATGCAGTCGCGGATGCTTTCCAGGTGGCCGAAAAGCATCACCAGCCGATCGATACCCAAGGCTATTCCGCCGTGCGGCGGCGCGCCATATTGCAGGGCGTCGAGTAGGAAGCCGAAACGCTCGCGGGCTTGTTCCTTGTTGATCCCCAACAGTTGGAACACATGTTGTTGAAGTTGTTGATCGTGGATACGAATGGTTCCCCCGCCGGCCTCGGAGCCGTTGATAACCAGATCGTAGGCCTGCGCCCGGCATCTTCCCGGATCGGAGGCCAGGATTTCGCGGTCTTGCATGCGCGGCGAGGTAAAGGGATGATGCATCGCCGTCCAACCGCCTTCCTCGGCGTCGTATGCGAACATGGGAAACTCGACGATCCAGGAAAAGTGCATCTTGTTCGGATCGTAGAGTTTCAATTCGGCGGCCAGCCGTTTGCGCAACGCATAGAGCGCCTTGCAGGTTATTTCGAACTTGTCGGCCACTATCAGCAGCAAATCGCCCGGGGCGGCGTCCATGCGCAGGCCGATTTTTTCCAGCAGATCGGCGGAAAAATTCTTGGCGATCGGCGAAGCCAATTTCCCCTCGGCATCGACCTTGAACCAGGCCAGCCCTTTGGCGGCGAAATCCTCGATCACGAAGGCAGTCAGTTCGTCGATCCCCTTGCGCGAATAGCGGTCGGCCGCGCCCTTGGCGTTTATGCCGCGGACCCGATTGCCCGACACGGCCGCCGAGCGGAAAACGTTGAATTCCGACTGCCCGGCAAGATCGGTCAAGTCGATCAGTTCCATGCCGAAACGCAGGTCCGGGGCGTCGTGCCCGAAACGCTCCATCGCCTCGTCGTAGGTCATTCGCGGCAGCGGCAGGACCAAGTCGATATTTAAAATTTCCTTGGCCAATCGAACCATCAAAGGATCGATCACGCCGATTATGTCCTCGGCATCGACAAACGACATTTCCAGGTCCAACTGGGTGAACTCGGGCTGGCGGTCGGCGCGCAGGTCCTCGTCGCGGAAACACTTTGCCACCTGGATATAACGGTCGAAACCGGCCACCATCAAAATCTGCTTGTAAAGCTGCGGCGATTGCGGCAGGGCATAGAACGATCCCTGCTGGATGCGGCTGGGCACGAGATAATCGCGGGCCCCCTCGGGCGTGCTCCGGCCCAGCATGGGCGTTTCGACTTCCAGAAAATCCAAGGCATTGAAATAATCGCGCATGATCTTGATCATCCGATGCCGCAAAACAAGCGTGCGCTGCATCTCCGGGCGGCGCAGATCGATGTAACGATACTTCAGGCGGATATCCTCGCCCGGCAGGTCAATGCTCGTG
>JBEKGL010000632.1:0-2500 GCA_050012815.1 Thermoguttaceae bacterium | reverse complement strand
AAAGTCATGAAATACATGATGATTTTCATCGGCATAATGTTCTTCAAAGTGGCCAGCGGATTGTGCATTTACATTATTGCCACAACCCTGTGGGGCGTGTGCGAACGGAAGTTTTTGCCCAAACACAAACCCGTAGGCGCCGTTGCGGATGCCGCCAAAACCGCCTCTCGGACCGGCTCAAACGGCGGCGGCGCTTTTCGCGGCAAAAAGAACAAAGGGAAAAAATAAAACTGAGGATGAATGGCGAGGGAATGTGGAATATAAATGAAACCGCTTGCGGTTTCGCGATAATTACCAAAAAGTGGGCAGTAAACTGCCCACCCCCAATAAATCGACCCCTAATCCCTAATCCCTAATCCCTAATCCCCCATGTTCCCCCTTGACGACACCATTGCCGCCATCGCTTCGGCGCCCGGTGGCGCGGCTCGGGGTATTGTGCGCCTGAGCGGCCCTAACGTTTTGCATTGTCTAAGGGCGGTATTTCAGTCAAACGATCAGCGGGAAATCGAATCGCCGATCCATGCAAAAGCAATCGGCGGTTTCTTGAATTTGATCGGCATACATTCGCCCCTGCCAAGCGATTTATATCTTTGGCCCCAGGGACGCAGTTATACCGGTCAATTGGCGGCGGAGTTTCATACCTTGGGTTCCCCGCCTATCTTAGAAGCATTGTTGAAGTCGCTATGCACGGCCGGGGCGAGAATGGCCGATCGCGGCGAGTTCACGCTCAGGGCCTTTTTAAGCGGACGAATCGACCTGACCCAAGCCGAGGCTGTTCTGGGTGTAATCGACGCCGCCGATCCCCGCGAGTTGCGCCTCGCAGTTGCACAACTCTCCGGCGGACTCTCAGACCCGTTGCACCGGCTGCGCGACATCCTCTTGGAACTGCTCGCCCATCTGGAAGCCGGATTCGATTTCGCCGATGAGGATCTGCCTTTCATTACGGCTGAACAGTTGCAGCAATGTCTCGACGAGGCACTGGAAAACGTCGCCCGATTGGCCGCGCAAATGGAGTCGCGCGGCACGGTGCAAACGGCGGTCAGTGCGGTGCTCTTAGGCCGGCCGAATACCGGTAAAAGTAGCTTGTTTAACGCCCTGACCCGTAATGGACAGGCATTGGTTTCAGACACGCCGGGCACGACTCGCGATTACCTTCTGGCCGAGTTGGATTTTGACGGTCGAAAGTGCCGACTCATCGACACCGCCGGATTTCTTGCGGAATCCGTCCAGGCAACCGGCGATTTTCATACTCCCGATCGGGCGGCCCAAGCAGCCGCAGCTGAACAAATCGACCGGGCTGATCTGCGATTGCTATGCCTCGATGCCACGCAAGCGTTGCACTCTTGGGAACAAGCCGAACTTGCCCGGGATGATTTGCACCGGATTGTCGTTTGGACCAAGCTGGACGCAATTCCGCCGGACAGCGCCTTTCCATCGTGCGAATTCTCCAACCGACCGACCGTACTGACCAGCAGCGTTACGGGCCGGGGGCTCGATGTTTTGCTCTCGGAATTGCGGCGAATGGCGCTTGCCTTGGAAACGGCCGGCGGCGACGTTGTGCCCGGAACCGCCGCACGCTGCCGCCAGTCGCTCGATCGTGCCGATGAAAGTCTGCAAAACGCCCGGGATCTTGCCCGATCGAAAAGCGGCGAGGAATTCATCGCCGCCGAAATCCGCACGGCCTTGGACGAATTGGGCAAGGTCGTAGGCGCGGTTTACACCGACGACGTGCTGGATCGTATTTTCTCGCGGTTTTGCGTGGGAAAATAAGATTGCTTTCCCTTTTCCCCCTTTCCCCTTTTTCCTTATTACACTTTATCTGCCATTTTCGGCGTTGCCGGTGGAAAGGCGTTCAAAGTATTGGCGGTTCAGTTCTTCCCAGCCGCGGGGCGAGGGATCTTGCATTCCGCCGAGGATCTCTTTTTGGATGTCCGCCGGCAGGTTGGCGGTGGAATCCTTGCGGACCTCGAACTCGCCTTGGAGATATTGCTTTACGTTGCCCAGTCCGTCGATGAGCACGCTCCGCTGTCGCAAGGCGTTTTGATATCGGCCGGATTTAAGATCCAGTTCGACCTGGGCCATGACTTTGATCATTTTATCCAGATCGGTATGCTGAAAATTGGCCGCCTGGAATTGCAGATCCACGCCTTCGGCCTTGTTACGCAGGGCGGCCTGTTTGCCCACCAGTCGCTGCAAATCGCGCTTACCCGGCGAACGTGGCGCGGGCCCTTCCAGTCCTTCGCCGCCTTGGCCGCTTTCCTTTCCTCCGCCGGTGGCGCCGCCGGCCGAATCTTTGCCGTGATCCTTGATTTGGCCTTTCACATAGGGATCAGGCGTAAGCCGGCTGGGCGTGTTGCGTCCGCCTTTGCCCACGGATTGATCGCCGACGAATTCTCCGCTGGCTTTTCCTTGCCGGCCTTCGCCCGACCGGCCGCCGATTTCGCTGGAGTTGGGCAGGCGGTTGCCGGAAACGCCTTTTGCGCTCATGTTCGAGATGGGG
>JBEKGL010000631.1:0-2504 GCA_050012815.1 Thermoguttaceae bacterium | reverse complement strand
GTGTATTATGTTGGCATGAGATTTACGCAGTATTTCCTGCATACGCATAAACGATCTGATCGACGCGATATCAAGATCGAATGGATCGAGCAAGTCGTCGCCAATCCCTTGAAAGAAATTGTTCAGTCTGACGGCCGGATCAAAAAATGGGGTCGGATTCTAGAAGCCGGCGGGAAGTATCTGCGCGTCGTGCTTCTCGAAGACGGCCTGACGGTTCACAATGCTTTTTTTGACCGAGGATTTCGGGAGGTTTAAAAAATGAGAATTAAGTACTTTCCTGATAGCGATACGCTCCTTGTCAATTTCAGCGACAAGAAGATCGTGGAAACTCGCGACCTGAACGAGAACGTGCTCATAGAACTCGACAAGAACGGCCATATTGTCAGCATGACCATCGAACATGCCAAGCAACATACTGATATCAGTGAATTTTCATATCAAACGGCTTCCGTCTGATAATTAGGCCGCGAGCGTGTCTACCGTAGGCAGTTCTTGCCAATCTTTTTTAAGAAATATATCTTGCCCCGGATATATTCGAAAAAGAACCGAGCCACCTTCCGGCTTATGCCGTCTTGCTCATAATCGTTGCTTGATTGAGTTTATTATAGAGCGTTTTCAGGCTGATGCCGAGTTCTTCGGCGGCTTTGGGTTTGTTGCCGTTGTGCCGGGCCAGGGCCTCGTGGATGGCCTGTATTTCCATTTCGCGAAGATTGCCGCTTTGACCGTTCATTGGCCGGTTCATTGGCACCGACATGCAAGGGGAGATAAAACGGTGCGGCAGATGCTCCAGATCGATCGGCAAACTCTCGCAAAGGATCATGGCGTGTTCGATCACGTTGGCCAGTTCGCGCACGTTGCCCGGCCATGAGTGCCGGCACAGGGTCTCCAAGGCCTCGGGCGTGAAGACCTCGTCGGCGGCGGCGATCCTTGCCCCAAAACGCCCGGCCAGATGCCGGGCCAACAGCGGCACGTCCTCAAGATGATCTCTTAACGGCGGCAGTTGTATTTCAAAGGTGTTGACGCGATACCAAAGATCTTCGCGGAACTCGCCGGTGGCCACCATTTCGTCGAGATGACGGTTCGTGGCCGAGACCACTCGCACGTCGCAGTTGAACGACTCGTTATCGCCCACCCGGCGGATTTCGCCGCTTTCCAGGAATCGCAGCAGTTTGGCCTGCAAGGACTTGGGCAACTCGCCGATTTCGTCCAGAAACAGCGTGCCCCCGTCGGCCAACTCGATAAGTCCGCTGCGATGCTCGTCGGCACCGGTAAAAGCCCCTTTGCGGTGCCCGAACAACTCGCTTTCGATCAGATTCTCGGGCAATGCGCCGCAATTGACGGGCACAAAGGACATATCCGCTCGCAAACTCCGGTCGTGAACGGCCCGGGCGGCAAGTTCCTTGCCCGTGCCCGTCTCGCCCAGAATCAGCACCGTCGAGTCGCTTGGCGCAACTTTGGCGATCAGCCGGCCGACTTGCCGCATTTTTTCCGAATCGCCGATCAGATCGGACGATCCTTCCAGCCGTTTAAGGCGTTGCTTGAGCGCCCGGTATTTATTGGTCAATTCGCGTTTTTCGGCCACGCGCGTGAGCACGGCCTCGAGATCGACCAGCTTGCAGGGCTTTGTCAGATAATCGAACACGCCCTGCTTAAGCGCGGCAATGGCGGTTTCCAGCGACGATTTGCCGGTAAGGATCACCGCCTCGGTGTCGGGCGAGAACTGTTTCGCCCGGGCGATTACCTCCATCCCTTTCAGGCCCGGCATGTCCAGATCGACCAGGATGCAATCGTAGGTGTTGCGCTCCAGCGCGGCCACGGCCGTTGTGCCGTCGGGACAGACCGTCACTTCGTGTCCCATCCTGGGCAGTTCCAAACGCATCACTTCCTGGAGTGATTTTTCGTCGTCGGCAAACAATAATTTCAACTTTTTAAGCGGCTTGGCGGCGATGGTCGGTCTCCTTATGTGATTCTTGCTGTGCTTGATGTATCGGCAATTGTACACGGAACGTGGCGCCTCGGCCTGCGCCCGCGCTAAAACCCTCGATGCTTCCGCCGTGGTCGGAAACGATGCGGTAACTGATCGACAACCCTAAGCCGGTCCCTTGTCCGCCGCGGCGGCGCGTGAAAAACGGCTCGAAAATGTGCCTGAGCACGTCGGCCTCCATGCCGCAACCGTTGTCGACCACGGTCATCTCGGCATAATCATCCTTTGCGGTAATTTCAATTTGCACCATGCCGTCGTCGTCCAGGCTGTCCAGGGCGTTGGTCAACAGGTTGAGCACCACCTGCTTGATCTCCTGCGCGCTTATGAACGCCACCACCGTTTCCCGGCGAATCAGTTCAATATGCTTTCGCTGATACTTGCCAATGTGGCCGACCATGTCGATCACACCTTGGATCAGCTCGCCCAGGTCGGTATTTTGCCTCTTAACCGGACCGATGCGGGAAAAATCCAGGAGTTTTTCCGTTATCTCCTTGCAGCGGAAGGCCTCGGTTTGGATCAT
>JBEKGL010000630.1:0-2528 GCA_050012815.1 Thermoguttaceae bacterium | reverse complement strand
GCATGGACAATAATATATGCAAGTCGGTTCCGTCCGTGTTTAGTTCCATCAGCGGCCGGCATTTGAAGCGTTGCAGCACCAGATCCATGTCGGTGTCGTTTTCACTGAAATCCTTGGGCCGCCCTTTTTTGGCGTCGTTCAGGCTGATTTTCAGGTTATCGTCTTTTAACTCGAATATGCCCGGCATGTCCTGGTCCTGGAACTTCACGTTGATCGTGGCGGGCGTTTGCTTCGCATCCGATGTATACGACATTACGGCGACTTTCCTGTCGCCCACGCGCATGGTCAAATTTTTCTCTGAGATAATAATACTGAACGGCTGTTGTTCGTTTTTCGGTAGAGTCTTTTTCTCGCCTTTTTCCGGCAGCAAGGCGACCGAATCGGCGTGCCAGGGACCAATAATACTCTCCTCTGCCGGCTTTGCGGCCGGTTTTTCTTGATCGGCCGCCATTAAAAAGCCGGAATTGCCCGGACCACGCAGACCGGCCACCAACAGGCCGCACAACAGCACAACGCCGACCGTTGTCAGCCGCACAAAGGGCGAGAGCCGGTCGAAGCGGAGTTTGGAATCCCTGAGCATGGCAATCCTCCTCAAAAAAGTGTTCCTGGTAGGTAGAAACGTGCGGGCGGGCCAGAACAGCATTCGGTCCTGTTGACGCAAGGCGAGTTCCGCGATCGTGGTCAGGTATTGCCGCTGCCCGCCCGAAACGCCCGCCGCCGCGGCATCGGCCGCCAATTCCTGCTCCAAGCGCAAACGGTTCATCAGCCAATGCACAAGCGGATGATAAAAGTGCAGCACCAGCGCTAGTTGGCCAAACAGCAGGGCCGGAAAATCGCGGCTCCGTGCGTGGGCGATCTCGTGGGCCAAAACCGCCCGGCGCTGATCGGCGGTCCATGTCTGCCAATCGACCGGCAAAAGGATTACCGGCCTCAGCCAGCCCACGGTGGCCGCCGTTGACAGGTCGTCGCACTGGCGGATTTCGACCGCACGGATACAACCCAACTCCGCGCGGAGCACATCCACCAGTTCCAGCAGCTTGCCGTCGAGCACCGGCCGGCTGCGAGACCGCTGCCTGCGCACGGCCACGACGCCGAGCACCAGCCAACCCAGTCCGCAGAGCATGGCGGCCATGAGAAGCATCGCCACCACTGCCGGCCAGCGCCGGGCATTTTCAGGGTCGGCCGATTGCGGACGCGAAAGTTCTTCGACAATCGCCTGCCATAAGATCATCCCCTTTTCGGGCACCGACCGAAGGTTGGTCGGCGTGCCGGCGGCCCTCACCCCCTGCCCCTCTCTTAATGGAAGAGGGGAGTTTGCAATTGAATCTTCCGCCAGCGGGCCGGCGGAATTTTGAGATATATCTCCCATAAGCGGGCGAGGGGATTTTTGAGATATTTTCTGAGCCGAGTCATTCCTCGGCGGCAAAGAAATGTTCGCCGATGCAACGACCGATTGTGTCGTGTTGCAAGATCGGCCGATCGTCCAACGCGGCCACGGGCTTAGCGCCAGAAACGACAAGATCACGACCGTCATCAGGCCGGCAAGCACGATTGGCCCGGCGGCGGCCGGACGCATCCGCCGGAACAAAAGATACAGGCCGCTTGCCATTAGGCCCATCAGCGTGACTTGCACTGTGCACCAAATTAGCGCGATTCCGATGGTATTCATCGCTTTTCCTCCCGGAGAATTGATTCCAGTATCGCCCGTTCTTTCGCACTGAGCTTGCGTTCCTCCACAAGCCGCAGAAGCAATTGTTCCCTGGACCCGCGGAAGACCCGTTCGACCAGGTCGCCCAAGATGCTTCTAGACACTTCCTCGTAACTGCGTACCGGGCGGTATTGGAACGGACGCTCGCTGTTGGTTTGCTTTAAGAATCCTTTTTCACTAAGGATGCGGACCAGGGTGGCCACGGTGGTGTAGGCCAAGTTGCGGCCCGCGTCGGCCAGTCGGTCGCGTATTTCAGCCACGGTCGATTGGCGGACGTTCCAAAAGGCGTGCATCACTTCCAATTCACGCTCAGTAAGTTCTTTGGCGGATGGTCGAGCCATGGAAAAACTCCTTTACGATACCGTTTTTTACGGCATAAGCCGCAGATGGATCAATGGGTTCAGTATGATATTTGGTTATTTAGATTTGGTTTTATAGTAACATATTCGGCAAAAGTGTCAAGTGGATTTTTTTAGAAATTAAGGACCGGAGGCGGGGGGAAGGGGGAATGGTCGGAAAACCTAAACGGTTCGGGCGATGGGTATTAATACATGGTATGGTCTGCGAAGTACGGTTTATGGAAAAAACCATGCATTGCGCAAGTACTTACGGTTGTTTGATTTGCAATTTACGATATGCAATAAAACACCGTACGCGCAAAACGCGTTAAACCTTCAAGACAAAGGCCCTAGCGCGACCACTGGTCGCGGCTTTACATATTGAACAAATTACTCTTCCCTAATCTCTAGCCCCTGGTCCTCGGCCCCTCAAGAAAAAAAGCCGTCGCCGGCTCGGGGGGCAAGACGGCGACGGCACCGGG
>JBEKGL010000629.1:0-2531 GCA_050012815.1 Thermoguttaceae bacterium | reverse complement strand
ATCGGCGTAGGCTTTGACGTGCCGCGGCACACGCCCGGTGGTCAGTCCCAGGAGATCGTGAAAAACGAGTATTTGGCCGTCGCAACCCGCCCCTGAACCGATTCCTATGGTGGGAATTTTCAGGGTTTTGGTGATCCGCGCGGCAGCCTCGGCAGGTATGCATTCCAGGACGATGGCAAATGCGCCGGCCTCTTCGGCTGCCCGGGCATCGGCCAGCAGTTGCTTTTCGTCGCGCTCCGCGCGATATCCGCCCATGCGATGGATATTTTGCGGGCGCAATCCGCAATGGGCCATCACGGGTATGCCCGCCGAAACCAGGGACTTGATCACCTCGGCTTGTTCCACCCCGCTTTCCAATTTTACCGCCTGGCAATGCGTTTCCTTTAAGATCCGGCCGGCGCTCTCGATCGCCTTGTACGCACCGAGATGAAAACTTGGGAACGGCATGTCCACGACCACTAGAGCGTGCCGCACCGCCCGGCCCACCATTTCGGCATGATAAATCATTTCGTCCAGTGTGACCGGCAGGGTGTTGGCATGTCCCTGCACCACCATCGACAAGGTATCGCCTACCAAGATGCCTTCAACTCCCGCGGCATCGACCAGGCCGGCCGTCGCATAATCGTAGGCCGTAAGCATGGTGATCTTCTGTCCGGCCGATTTCAGGGCCGTAAAACCCGGAACCGTAATCCGCGTACCCTCGTCAGACATTTTTTTCTCGGTCGCTTTGGAGTTTTTGTTTGGGATTTGTGAACATTCCCGCTAAATCTTATTGTAAAACCCCGACGCTCCCGTATCCAGGGGGGCGTTTTACATAAAATAATGCTGTCCAAATTCAGAATGTAGAGGTATGCTTAAAAAAGGGCGCTGGTTATCTTGGATGTGATGTTAATAATGTCATATTCTTCGTTTAGCCCCGGAGATTGCTCCGGGAGTTTTTACCACGAATGCAAGTTTATATCACTTACGCTCAATAGCCCGAGGTATTTCGTTTTTTAACCGTGAAAGAGGTGCTTGGCATGTCCATTCGATTTTTAATGGCGATATATGTTCTCTTTTACGCCGTCTCTTCGGCCGACGCCCAGGTTATAGGCTATCCTTACGGCCTTAAATCGAGCGCCGGCACGGCCCAGCAGCGGCAACAGCAGTTACAGCAGCAGCAGCAGGCCATGACAATGCTCGACGTCTCGGGCACGATCGAAGCCCTGGCCGCGGGCCGAATCCAAATGCGCACCAATTCCAACGAACAATGGATGATCGTCTTGAACCAGCAAACGAAAGTACAAGTCACCGGCGAAGTCGGCGCCGATTTCCTGCGGCCCGGCTTGTTTGTGCAGTTGAAGGCCGACGTTGACAAGCGCGGCGTGGCGGCCGACAAAATCGAACAGTTGACCATAGTCACGCCATCGCAGGAAAAAACTTCCGGTAATTTTTCCCACCCAGCCGGACCCGGCCAAAAACCGGACGGCTTCGAGGGCGGCGGAGCCTCCGGGTTTTCCACCGTGCAAGGGCGGATCATAAGCTTCAAGAAAAACAAACTGCAATTAAAAATCGATAAAGGAACGGTGCTGTGCGAATTGAGCGACAATCCCAAAATCCACATCGATCTTGCCGATTATTCAATGGCCAGAAAAGGCGACAGGATCAAAGTTCAAGGGATGAAAACCACCGGCGCTAATGGAATGATACAGGCCGCGCAAGTAAAAATCGAACTGGCCGAACAGTTGGGAGAGAAGAAGAAAAAATAATGTTTCATTATTAGTTGTTTGCAGTAAACGACACGCAACCACTATTATTCAACGCGAAAACACGAAGGAACGAAAACACGAAAAAGAATTTAAAGCTGGAGTTTTGCAAATTACTCCCCTCGCCGGGCACCAACTGAAGGTTGGTCGGGAGAGGGGCTGGGGGTGAGGGCGGTTGGGTATTGTTAGAGTCCCTTAGTTGTTTGCAGTAAACGACATGCTACCACTATTATTTAACGCGAAAACACGAAGGAACGAAAACACGAAAAAGAATTTAAAGTTTAGATTTCGTGTTTTCTTTATTTCGCTCTTTCGTGGTGAAAATTGAGTGTTTTGACTTTTTTCGTGGATTCACTGTAATCCGGCTGGGTGGCACTGACGAAAGGGGGCCGAGAGGGTATGCCACTGGCTTTGCCAGTGGCTTTTGGCGGGTTGACTTTCCATCCTATATCAGGATTTACAGCCAGGAATTATGCATTGGAAGTACGGAAGTGCTTCGAAGTGATAGTCATTCACTTTTTTCCCGAACAAGCCTTCTCTTAATAAATTCTACAAAAACACTGGCAAAGCCAGTGGCACACTTGCGACCGCCTGCCGGATCCGCTTGTCTGGTAGCTAGCCGACCGTCCCGAACATCTCCGATTTTACCTTTTTTGCGGGGGGTTGCAAGGATTACATCGCGGTGATAGAACCGATGTCGAAAGGGGGTATCGCATGGCTGATCCGCACGACTCAAAATGCAACCCCGAGCCTAATCCGCCGTCATCTTTACCGCCGATGCTAGAG
>JBEKGL010000628.1:0-2532 GCA_050012815.1 Thermoguttaceae bacterium | reverse complement strand
CCCAGGGCATAGATGTCCGCCAAGCCTTCAGCCGGATAGTCGAACGTCGCCTCCAGTTTATCCTTCCCATGCGTGCCGGTCATCCGCTCCGGCAGCTTCGTCTGCGGATCGACGCGAATCACCATAGAGTCGCTATGGTCGGGATCGCCACTTTTCAATTCGTACAGGATCCATCGCCGGCCATCTTCCGTGACGGTCCGCTGCCGCTGGCTGATCAGAGGGGGCACGAACGAGTCTTCCTCACGAAAGGCGTCGCCGCGAAAGATCGTCTGAAAAAACCCCGCCAGGGCATTGAGTTCCTTGGCAGTGCCGGCGCCAACCGACAAGCGGTAGAGCTTCTTCTTCTGGGAGTCGTAACAGTACTGAACCTCGGATCGAAGATCCTCATAGCAGGTCAGGGCGACTCCACGGTCGATCTCACGGCTGGCGGTAACGTTTCGGGAAAACGAAAACCACATCTCCCTCGATTGGTCTTCAGGGCCAACGACTTTCACGTGAATCCACGGCATGGCACGAACGGCCTCCGCCACTTGGGCCCATGCGGCTCCTTCCTGCCTGTTCCATAGCAGGACGCCGACGAGAATCGCCGCCGCAAGCCCAGCGACCGCGACGGCCGCTCGCCTCCAAGGTCGAGCCGCCGATTTCTCTCGAAGTCGCGGCAGTTCAGCCTTCGGACCTTGCGATAAAGTTGCTAATAGTTCGTGTCTTGCACGCGCGGCCAATGTCCGAACGAATTCATCGTCCGGCGGCGACACCTTGCAGGATTGCCGGATGAGTTGCTCAATTTCGTCGCGATTTTCGTCAGTTGCCATAGGTCTCTCATCTCCCCGCCCCTACGGGCTTGTCCCGAAGAGACGATTGAAATTCGCACGGAACGAACGCCTTGCACGGTACAGGACCGACTCTACCGCCTTTTCCGTGCGCCCGAGCCGGTCGGCGATGTCGCCGACCGAAAGGTCGTCAATATATTTCCACTCCAACGCCAATCGCTCTTCATCCGGCAGGCCATCCATCACCGCAAGCACCTGTTTGCGGGTTTCCGCTGCTTCCAATACGGCCTCGGGGCCGTCGCCGGCTATAGGTGAAATGTCGTCGTCGCGGGCCTTAGCTGCAAGTGCGGCGGCGCGTGCCGCGTTTCGCCGATGGTCCCCAAGTTTGTTTCGTGCCACCGTAATCAGCCAGCCAGACAAGTTGCCGTCGTCGGGCTTCAGACTTGAAATCTGACGGACCAGGGCAAGGACGGTCTCGCTGACTATGTCTTCGGCCAGATGCCTGTCGCCGCCTGCTCGGAGGTATACGTAGCGCCAGACCGTCGGCAGGCAGCGAACGTATAGTTGCTCCCAGGCCGATAGATCGCCAGCACGCACGCCGCGCAACAACTCGGCATCTGTCAAGGATCACCTCGACTGCTCAGGATTGGCCCCGGAGGGCGGTGTCAGAGGCTCTATGTATATATCGTTCGGGATCGCAAAACCACGCAACAAGCAATATCTTGCCATCGAGAATACCGATTCGTTCGGTTTTTGCCGCATCGCCTCAGCGAAAATGCCCCGCCACGCCCCCCCACATAGCGATGTGACGCCCAGTGGCAAATATCCTTGGTTTGCTATAACATTTCAACATCAGCCACAAATCTTTTCACAATCTTAATGGACAGGCTCCATTTTGCCATCTCATGATACAAAATGGCATTAAGTCATCTTGCTAGAGGTTAAAGAGTTTGAGAGGCTTGCATGCAAGTGACGTTTTTTACCACCCTGCCCTCACCGTACAGATTAACGGAGAGTGAATGTTATTCATCCTTCATCCCTCCTCCTTCATCCTTCCTTAATTTTCTCCGTTGCCGTGCAGGCGAAATCGAATCGGACGGCGATTTTATCTTCCACGATTACTTTCGCTTTTAGAAAAAAAATATCAGCCATCCGCTCGACCAGTTCGACCTCCATGCGAATGACTTCGCCGGGCCGGACAATACGTTTAAAGCGTACGTCGTTCATCTTCGCGGCCACGGGAACTTTATTTTCCAGGCCGGTGAATTGCCTTGAGAGCAGAATCGCCCCGCTCTGCATTGCCGCCTCGCAAAGCAGCACGCCCGGCACCAACGGATAACCCGGATAATGCCCGGCGAAAAAATCCTCTTTCCCCGTAAATACCTTGGTGCAGACGATCCGCGAGTCGGTCCACTCGACGATCTCATCCACCAGTAAAAATGGCGGCCGGTGCGGAATGGCGGCAAGAATTTGTTCTCGGCTCATTTTTCCATTAAAAAATGCGTTAGATCCGTAGGGTGCGTGAAACGCACCGCCCTCTTTAAATTCTGGTGCGTTTCACGCACCCTACTTATTCATCAAAAATGCGTCCACGTCGTTGGCCACGATCACGCCGTAATTCACGGCCCCCAGCCAACCGGACATGATAATCCCCACGCTTCCGGCATGATACAATCCGGCGATATGTTCCGGCAATCCCCGGCTCACGGCCAGGCCTTCGAATTTCGTGCCGAAACTGGCCCCGGCAAGGTGTAAAGTGTAT
>JBEKGL010000627.1:0-2532 GCA_050012815.1 Thermoguttaceae bacterium | reverse complement strand
GCCCGGCTAAGTTACCTGCCGCCGGAACTATTGGACGATAAACTCGGCTCCATCGGCAAGGGTCTGCCCGGCTCGCGATTGGAAGTGCTCAGGGAAGACGGCACGCCGGTTCGGCCGGGCAGCGACGAAATCGGCGAGATTGCGGCTTCCGGCGACAACATCACGCCGGGCTACTGGAACGACGCCGAGGAAACCGCCCGCTTTTTCCGCAATGGCCGCCTTTTCACCGGCGATATGGCCCGAGTCGACCGGGACGGTTTTATCTTTATCGTTGAACGGGCACGAGATTTCATCAAGGCCATGGGCAACCGCGTGAGTCCCAAGGAAATCGAGGAAGTCATAAGTGAGATGCCCGAAGTGGTCGAAGCCGCGGTTATCGGCGTACCCCACGAAATCTGGGGCGAGGCGATAAAAGCCTACCTGACCACGAACAAACCGGGTCAATTAACCGTAGAAGACGTGCGCAATTATTGTCTCGGCCAACTGCCCAATTACAAAGTGCCTGAATATGTCGAATTCCTGCCGCAATTGCCCAAAACCGCCAACGGCAAAGTGGCAAAGGAAGTTTTACGGAAGATGGCCGGGAACAAATTATATTGAATGTTTAGCCCAGGCACTTGTGCCGGGAGAATTTTCCCGGAAACACGCGGCACAAGTGTCGCGGCTAAACGATGAATAGCTAAATGTTGGATCATTCCCTAACGCTCGAACGGCAAATCGACGCCCTGATCCGCGGCCCGCAATACGCCATGCGGCAGGCCGAAAAGGATGTTGTTTTAACGGCCATCTTGCGCGATCTATGTGCGGAAATCGCCGAGAATTGTCCGCCTTACGGTCGCTTTTTGCGGCGATTGGGTCCGTCGCCGGCCTATTGGCATACCTTATCCGACGTGCCGCCCTTGCCGGTTGCCATGTTCAAGCAATTTCTCCTTGCCGCCGTGCCGCCGGAAAAAATTGTGCGCGAGTTGCATTCTTCCTCGACCACCGGAGGGCAGCCCAGTCGGATCGTGATCGACAAGACCACGGCGTTTCGACAAACCCGGGCTTTGGCCTCGATCCTAAAAGAGCATCTAGGCGGACATCGCCGGCCTTACCTGGTGCTGGACGCCGAGGAGTCGGCCGGCACGGGCAATACGCTCACCGCCCGGGGCGCGGCAATTCGCGGGGTGGGCAATTTCGCTTCCGAAACCGTCTACGGCATGAACAAGCAACCCGACGGCGACCTGGCTGCCGATTGGCCCCGCATCCAGGATTTTTTCCAACGCCACGGCCAGGTGCCGGTTCTGTTGTTCGGATTCACCTTCATGGTTTGGACGCGATTCGTCGAGGAGGCCGAACGCCGGGCGGTAAAATTCCAGGCCACAAATGCGCAATTGTTGCACTCCGGCGGATGGAAAAAACTCGCCGCCCAGGCCGTTACAAAAGAAGAGTTAAGCCGCCGAACCGGCAACGTATTGGGTTGCGATCCCGGCGGGATTCTCGATTTCTACGGCATGGTCGAGCAGGTGGGCACGGTGTTTGTCGATTGCGAGGCAGGCAACAAACACGCTCCGGCCTTCGCCGACGTGCTAATCCGCCGCCCCTACACCCTCCAACCGGCGGAAATCGGGCAGACGGGCATTATCGAGCTGATTAGCGTGCTGCCCACCAGCTACCCCGGACAGGCGTTAATAACCGAGGATCAAGGCGTGCTTGCGGGCGTGGACGATTGCCCCTGCGGCCGGTTGGGCGGCTACTTCCGCTTCACAAAACGTATCGAGCAGGCCGAGGCCCGCGGCTGCGGCGACACATTTGCCCAGGCAAGGGAAATAAGATGAGCGTTTTGCGAATTACTCCCCGAGGCGTGGAACCCTCCGGCGACCGGCTGACGCCCATCGTCGAGTCGCTCAACCGCCGTCGCGGTTGCCTGGCGAAAATTCCCGTCGATGGCCTGGTGGCCCTGTTTGCCGATTTTTCCGCTCGATTGCTCCGCGATCCGCGCACCAAATCGTTGGAAGGCTGTATGTTTCTTTCGGCTTGGCTGGGAAGCGACAATCTGCGCCGGATTTTGGAGTTGAATCTTAACGGGAATCCGTCTTATCTCGACGGTTTTGTTCCCTACGGACGCAACTATCTCGCCGCCAAACCCCAAGGTCTGGTCGCCATGTGGATGCCCGGCAACGTGGCCACGATGCCCATGTTTTCGCTCATTCCCGCGCTTTTGGCCAAAAACGTCTGCCTGGTAAAACTCGCCTATCCCCAGCCTGAAGGGACCGATCGCCTGCTTGCGGTACTGGCCGAATCGCAAGCCGGGGATGTTCGCGGCGCCGATCTATTGGAAGCGGCAGCCGTGATCTGGTTCGATTACCGCAATCGCGAACTGAACGAGCAGATGTCGTTGGCCGCCGACGTGAAAATCATCTGGGGCGGCGCGGAGGCGATTAAGGCCATCACCGCCCTGCCCCGCCGGGAACACTGCGCTGAGATCGTTTTCGGACCGAAATATTCCATCGGGGTGATCGACCGCAAAAAAATTCAATCCGATCCGGAAAA
>JBEKGL010000626.1:0-2542 GCA_050012815.1 Thermoguttaceae bacterium | reverse complement strand
AATTTCACACTATCCAAACAGTGAGATTTATATAAAACAATCTCTTTTATCTAGCCCAGGCGTTTTACGCCTGGGATGTGAGGGACCACGGTTTTTTCCCTTTTTTCACCAGCCCCCTTCAGGGGGCGCGATAGACAAATTTTTCCCATCCTCTCCCGGCCCCTGAAGGGGCCATATATTTGTCATCAACCTCGCCCCAGGCGTAAAACACCTGGGCTAGAGAAAAACACGAATGGATCTTCCCCAGTTCCCGGACGACGTTCCTCTCATACATAAACGGCCTCGCTGTCAATTCTTGATTTCAATAGTTTATTCATTCTCTCTCGGTAATGCACGATATCCACGTGTTTATGAAGAATTTCCTCGATCTCCAAGCGGATTCGCGACAGCGTTATTAAATTCGGCGGATCGATTTTAACCACGATATCAACGTCGCTATCCTCCCGTTCTTCACCACGGGCCATCGAGCCGAAAATCCCCAGCGATTGGATGCCATATCGGGCCGAGTATCGTTTTTTGAAATCTTGCAAAACGGAAACGATTTCATCTCTACCCATTGTGTAGCTGCTGAATTAGAGCAATAAACTTTATTGAATCAACAGCCATTTTAATCCTTTTAGTCTTTTTGCACTAGTGTCGAAAACTGCCTGGGATTTACTATTCCGCATCGTCCAAAACGTTTTAGGGATAGTAGATCGCTATCGCCCGTGATAATGTAGTCGGCTTGGCCCGCCTTGGCCAATCCCAAGACATGCAGATCATTTTTGTCGCGGCAGGCGTTGGCGCTGACGGCGGCCGGCTCCATCAGCACTCCATTTTCACGAAGCAACCGCTCGATACGTGCTATCGCCCGGCGGTCCAACTTCAACTTTTTGGATAGATTATGTCGAACCTCGGTCAGCAGAAGTTCGCTTATAAGGATTTCGTGGCTGACAAGGCAAAGCTCGAAAATCGACTCGCACAGTCCCCGGGCGGCAAATGCCGCCAATATGACGTTCGTGTCCAGCACGATCTTCATGAGATTGCCCGAAATACGTCTTCGTCGGTCAACAGACCCTGCGCTTCGGCAAATGGGAGCGAGCGTTTCCGAAGCGATCTGAATCGCTCGATAGCCACGTAGCGGCGTATCGATTCGCGCACCAGATCGCTAACAGGCACGCTTCGCTGTAGGCTGATTTCCTGCAAGTCCGATCGCAATGCTTCGGGAATACGAATAGTTAAAGTATTCATGTAATACATTGTAGCACATTTTATCCCGCGCGGCAAGAGACGAATAAACGGGAATCCTCGTCCCTGGTGTGAAACGCCTGGGGATGGTTATTATCTCATGAATATTTTCACCAGCCGTTCCATGCCCTTTTGATCTTCTTCATCGAACCGGCCGAGCGCCGGACTATCGACATCCAGCACGCCGAGGAGTTTATTGTCTTTGATTAGCGGCACGACGATTTCGGAATTCGAGGCCGTATCGCAGGCTATATGGCCGGGGAATTTTTGGACGTCGGGAACCACGAGCGTCTTTCGCTCTGCGGCGGCAGTGCCGCAAACACCTTTGCCCAACTGAATCCGCACGCAGGCCGGTTTTCCTTGAAACGGGCCGAGCAGAAGTTCATCGCCCTTGAGAAAATAAAAGCCCGCCCAATTTATGTCGGGCAATGTGTGGTATATCAATGCCGCCGTGTTGGCCGCGTTGGCTACAAGATCGGTTTCGTCGGCCAACAGTGCACGGAGTTGATCGATAAGCCATTGATATATCTCCGGCTTATCGGCAGGCGGCGAGTTATCGGTTTTTAACATTTTTCGGTTATCATCGCAAAACCGCAAGCGGTTTCTAATCCCTAATCCCTTGAGTGGTCAGTAAACTGACCACCCCGCTCTGTCCCCTAATCCCTAATCCCTAGCCCCTCACATATTCGTCGCCTCATCCGTTCCGCCGGAGATCAACCGGTCCATGGCGGCGGCCAGTTCGGCGTTGTGGCGGTTGTCCTGGGCGTAGATGCGGCAGATGCGGTAACTGATGGCGATGCGGCGGAACAGTTCGCGGTCGTCCAGGCTGCGGATCCGGCCGTTGGCTGGATCGAATAGGAAATTCTGCCCGGCCGCCGGCGTATGTGCGCCGGGCCGGTGCACGTGCCGGGCTGTATCGACGCGGATGGGCAGATTTTTCAATTCCGCGGGCAGGGCGCCGCGCACGGCCGCCTCGAAAGATTTTTCGCTGCCAAACACACTGCCTTGCTCCGACTCGCCCGGGGCGAAGAAGATCGTTTGTTCGCAGGCCATTTTCCAACGCAATCGCCGGCCCAGGAATTGCTGCCATTGCCGGCCCAGGTTGCGTAGTTTCGGGTCGTTGCTTTTCGGCCACCCGGAAACCTGCATCAACAGCGACCATTCGGTCAAATGCTGATACTCTTCCAGATGTTCCAGCGGATTGCCCGGAAACAAAAATTGTTTGCTTTCCAGAAAAAGTTCCTGCAATCCCAAGTCGATGGCCCGAACCGTGCGATGAAAATATATGGCCCGAAACAACTCGGCCCGAATGGAT
>JBEKGL010000625.1:0-2547 GCA_050012815.1 Thermoguttaceae bacterium | reverse complement strand
GCCTTCGAGTACATCCGCTCGACCCCGGCCATCCGAGACGTGCTTATATCCGGCGGCGATCCGCTGGCGTTAAGCGACGAGCGCCTGGACTGGATTCTCACCTCGCTCAGGGAGATTCCGCACGTGGAATTCGTCCGCATCGGCACCAAGATGCCCGCCGTGCTGCCGCAAAGGATCACGCCCGCACTGTGCCGCATGCTCCGCAAACACCATCCCTTGTGGATGAGCCTGCATTTCATCCACCCCGACGAATGTACGCCGGAATCGTTTCTGGCCTGCACCCGGCTGGCCGACGCGGGCATTCCGCTAGGCTCGCAGACCGTGCTTTTAAAGGACGTGAACGACAACCTGGAGACCATGAAAAAACTGGTCCACCGCCTGCTGATGATGCGGGTGCGGCCGTATTACCTGTACCAGTGCGATCCGATCTCCGGCTCGGAGCATTTCCGCACGCCGGTAAGCAAGGGAATGGAGATTATTGCCGGGCTTCGTGGTTTTACCACGGGGTATGCCGTGCCGAATTACGTGATCGACGCCCCGGGCGGCGGCGGGAAAATCCCCTTGCAGCCCGCGACCGTCATCGGCCGCGAAGGCGACGACCTGCTGTTGCGCAACTATCAGGGGAACACGTACCGCTACCCCGATCCTTCGCAGTAATTAAAACGCGTAAAAACTAGGATTACCGGCGCAAAGTGCGAAATGCCAAACATAGTTGCATACGAAGGTAACATATTTGCCTCCCTCGCTTGCGCTTCGGGCTAATGTGAATTTATGAATAATCCGGGTTAAAAGTTTAGCCCGGGCACTTGTGCCCGGAGTTTTCCTATGTTTCGTACGATATTATTTACCTGAGTATCTATAGCCCGGCCCGCCCGATGGGCAAAGGCGGCTTTCGTCACCAGCCCTTGTACTGCCAGAAACTTCTGATCAGTGCTTGACTTTCCATGGCCTGTCGGGTGATGTGTTCTTGCAGGGCGGCCTTTTTTTTGGGGCTTGTGGCCACCTTGCGCTCGCGTCGCATCAGCGCGCTTTCCTCCCGGACGGCCTTTTTAAAAGAGTCTTCGCCGGTCTTTAATTCAGATTCCAAATCATCTATTTCCGCAAGCAATGTTTTGGCGTCTTTATTGGCGGAGGCTTCTTCGACCGAAGCGAAACTCTTTTCCAGCTTGTCGTCAACGCATAGATGAACGCCGCTGATCTTATCGTGGTCTATTTCCAAGAGCATGCGCAAGTAGTTGTCTTTGAAATAGCAACAAAACCCGTCGCGAACTCCTTTGGCGTATTGACACCAGTAAACGCGATTGCCCTTTTCGTTCCATGTTTTGATGATGCCATCCAGAGAGCCGTCGGCATAGACGGCATAAGTCATCGGCTGGCGGTTCTCGAAGTAGGACATGGATATCCCGTTCAAATTGTTCGACTTGTACTCGGCAAAAGCGCATAAACGCCCGAGGGGATTGGAAACAAAAAGAATCTGATCCTCCTTGCCCGTGTCTTTCAACACCTCAAGGATCGGAGTTACACTGATTTTGAAAAGCCGGGAATTGAAGGTTTTCCCGGAAGGTAAAGTCAAGACGATTGTCTCGGCCGGTTGTTCCGGACGAGACGTAGTTGCCGAAGACGCGGTTGTTGAAGGCGTAGTGGCTGGAGGCGTTGCAGGCGGAACCGAAGTATTCTCCGGCGTGCCCGGGGCAACAACCGAATCGACGCCGGCCGGCGGCTGAACGGCGTTGGATTGCTCTTCAGTTCCAGCCGGCGGAGGAAGCGTGCCAGGCGGTCTACCGTCAAGATTTGCCGGTGTTCCGGGCTTGCCTCTGGGGACGGTTCTAATCTTGGTTTGAGTCTCCGGCGTCTTTTCCGCGGATGAGCCGGTTATTTTCTCGACCAAACTGGAACTTTTGCCGAAGACCCAGGGCCAAAGATCTTTGCCGTAGGCAAATACCATCAGAATAATCACCGCCACTAGTGCAAGGACCAGCGATTTTTTAACAATCGACACCGCGCTCTGATGGCGGCGGAGAAACTGGAATAACAAGTCAAAAGACTCTTTTACGGCCACAAGCACCGAGCCTAGGGAACTTGTGTTATCATTCGCATGTCCTGGTAGCGCCGGTGTTTTTGGAGCAAGTTGGGGCGTTGTCGAAAATATTTGCTGTGCAGGCGTCTGATGGGCGGCCTGGGGCGGCGCCGGAAAAATTTGCCTCGCAGGCGTCTGGTGGGCCGCCGGGGGCGGCGCCGGGTAATCTTCCATAGGCGTGGCCTTGGGCAAACCACGCGCGGCCTGAGCGCGTAATTGAAGTTTCAGCGAAATGTCGTATTCATTCTTTTTCGCCGGATCGAGTAAATAGGCATGTGCGGCGGCGATCTTTTTTTGCAGCTTCTGCGATATAATCGCATAAGGCCCGTTTTGGAACGACTGTACATGCCATATAAGCTGTTGGGCAGCCGATGTGATCACCTCCGGATCGGACTCGTAAAGTGCGAGGCCCAGCAACCGATAGAAATGAGGCGGCTGATCTTTGGGCGGAATACCCAGCCATTTGTAAT
>JBEKGL010000624.1:0-2558 GCA_050012815.1 Thermoguttaceae bacterium | reverse complement strand
ATGATGGCCGTCCGATAGCTTATGCCCTCTGTCGCACGGATGGCGATGGCAATTATCTGCGGCAGTTCTTTGTTGACCGGCAATATCGGCGTAAAGGCTTCGGCCGGCAGGCAATCAAGATGCTGCTTTCCAACATCTTACCGCGCGAAAAAAGAGTGACCGTTGACATTTTAATAAACAACCAAAGCGGCCAAGCGTTTTGGAAAGCGCTGGGCTTTATAGATTATGCAATCACCTTGGAAATGTTGCCGGAGGCAAAAGATGGCTCGATGTCATGCCCCCAACCGCCATAAATCTATCTGGTATATCAAAGCACAGTTTTATATGGATTATTCATTCATTTAACAGCTACCATCGCTCGCGGCTCTTGTTCATACTGCCTGACAAACAGTAGAATAAGCACCATGTCAGCGCACTCGGGCACCCACGCAATAATCATCCCATTTTGGCACAAGAAAACTTCATGTCCTACGGTGAAGTACGCGATTTTCTGGCAAAACACACGGAGTTGATCGAGTTGATCGGTCCAGACGGCGCCCGGGTGGCCGTGGCCCCGCGATATCAAGGCCGGGTGATGACTTCGACCTGCGGCGGCCCGGACGGCATGAGTTTCGGGTTCGTCAACCGTGATTTCATCTCAGCCGGGATTCTCAACGAGCATTTCAACAACTACGGCGGCGAAGAACGCTTATGGATCTCGCCCGAGGGCGGGCAGTTCAGCCTGTGGTTCAAACCCGGCGTTAAGCAGCAGACTTTAGCCGACTGGTTCACCCCGCCCGAGTTGAACGACGGACCCTGGCCCGTGGTTTCGCGTGAGGACGATACGGCGGTGAGCATGGCCGCGAAAATGAAACTGCAAAACACCTCGGCCGCGCGGTTCGACGTGGAAGTCGGCCGCGGCGTGCGCTTGCTTTTAGCCGGCGATTGCGGAGAATTTTTCGGCCCCGCGGCGGTTAAAACAATGTCGCAAAGCGGCGTCCAAACGGTGGCTTATGAAACAAGCAATCAAATAACCAACCTCGGCCCGGCCATGAGCAAGGAAAAAGGGCTGATCTCGATTTGGATGCTGGGCATGTTCAACGCGGGTCCAAAAACCGTCGTATTAGTGCCTTACAAATCCGGCGACCCCTCGCAACTCGGCCCGGCGATCCAGAACGATTATTTCGGCAAAGTCCCGCCCGAGCGTCTGAAAATTCTCCCGGAGGCGGTCCTATTCCGCGCCGACGGACTGTTCCGTTCGAAGATCGGCACTTCGCAGCGCCGCGGCAGGGACATAGTCGGATCGATCGATTTTCAGGCCAATGTGCTCACGCTGGTGAAATTCAGCTTGCCCGTCAATCCGGCGGATAATCTGTACATGAGCAATCTCTGGGGCGGACCGCTTGCACAGCCATACGTCGGCGACGTGATGAACAGTTACAACGACGGTCCTCCAGAGCCGGGCAAAAAGGGGATGGGCGCGTTTTACGAGCTTGAATCGCTCTCGCCCGCCAAGGAACTCAAGACCGGCGAATCCATCTCGCACAAAAATGTTACCGTTCATATCCAAGCCGATTCCGAGGCACTGGCCCGATTGGCCCGGGAAATCTTCGGCGTCGATTTGGAGAAAGTCCGCAAAGAAATGACAATTTAATGCTGAATGCGGAATTATGAATGATGAATAAAAAAACCGCTTGCAATTTTAACGAGGCTGGTATTAGTGGGCAGTAAACTGCCCACCCCCTAATTAATCCCCAATCACTAATCCCCAATCACTAATCCCTACTATGCTCCAGCGCGTTCTTGAGACCGAAGCCATGGACAGCGCCGAAGAGGCGCTGGACTATGATTCAATGGACCACGGCGAGGTTAATCGGATCTTTGCGGCCGATTTGCTCGCGGCCGGCCTGGCTGCCGAGGACGGCGAGATCCTGGACTTGGGCACGGGCACGGCCTTGATACCCATCGAACTCTGCCGCCGCCTTCCAAATGCCCGAGTGCTGGCCGTCGACGTGGCCGAACACATGCTTGCACTCGGCCGGCAAAATGTGAAAAAGGCGGGTTTGGCCGACCGCATCCGTCTGGAACGAGTGGATGCCAAACGGCTTCCTTATCGCGACGGGCAATTTGCCACGGTTATTTCCAACAGTATAATTCATCACCTTTCCCATCCCAGCGCGGCAATAAATGAGGCTTGGCGCGTGACCGCTTCGGGCGGATTGATCTTCTTCCGCGATCTGTTCCGGCCCGAGAATGAGGCCGTGGTTCGCCGTCTGGTCGAAATCTACGCGGCCGGGGCGAATCAGCACCAGCGACAGATGCTCGCCGATTCATTCCGCGCGGCCCTGACGGTGGAAGAAGTTCGCCAGTTGATTATTCCACTTAGAGCCCCGCCCGAAACGGTCCTCGCAACCAGCGACCGCCATTGGACCTGGGCAGTGCGGAAAGGCACAATAAAATAGTTCTGACCGTCCCCTCTCCCAAAGCAACATTATGCAACTGCTATCATGTTGTTTGGTGAGGATTGGTTGTATTTTACTGTATTTATAAGGAATTTTGCTTGAACCCATTTGCGAACA
>JBEKGL010000623.1:0-2561 GCA_050012815.1 Thermoguttaceae bacterium | reverse complement strand
CGGCAGGTTCAGGAAATGCTGGGTCATGCCAGCATTGCCACCACGCAAATTTACGCCCACGTGGATCCCGCGCGGCTTAAGGCGGTTCACAAAAAGTTCCATCCCCGGCCGTGAAAAGCGAACCTTTGCGAATTCCACCGGCAAAAAGAAGGCCAGAGGCCGTCTATTCAAACCTGCCCGGAAGAAAGATAAAATAATCCTATCGACAGGCCCCCGGTTCCTGGCATCCGACAACCCGCTCATGCCCAAGCGTAAAAAATCCCCCAAGAATCGCGATTCCCACGTCCGATTGGGAACAATTATTTCATCGGCGCTGCCTTTTGGCGCGTCGGTTGGTGCGGCGGTCATCGTCATTGCCGTTTTTCTTGTTTACCTGCCTTCCATTAATGGCGAGTTCGTCCTGGACGACGAACTTTTCACGCAAAATGCGATGGTTAACGCCCCGGACGGCCTGTACCGTTTTTGGCTCACAACCCAAGCGGCGGACTACTGGCCCGTAACCACCACCACGTTCTGGATCGAATGGCGGCTATGGTGGATGCATTCGACCGGCTACCACGTCACTAATCTGATCTTGCACGTCGCCGAAGCGCTGCTAATTTGGATCATCCTGCAAAAGTTATCCATTCCCGGCGCATTCTTGGCGGCCTTGATCTTTGCCGTGCATCCGGTAAACGTAGAGGCGGTGGCGTGGATCTCGCAGCGGAAAGACATGATGGCGATGTTGTTCTTTCTGCTCTCGATTTTGTGGTATTTGAAGGCCGACATGTTAGCACGTTCCCACGGAGGACCGTGGGAACGAGAAAAAACAGGACCGTGGGAACGAGTAGAAACATCACCAGCCCCTAGCCCCTGGCCTCCGGCCTCTAGCCCCTCGTCTCCGGCCTCTAGCCCCTCGTCTCCGGCCTCTAGCCCCTGGCCCCTGACCCCCAGCCCCCGGCCCCTCTTTTATTGGCTGAGCCTGGCGGCGTTCGTATTGGCGATGCTCGGCAAGGGATCGGCGGCGGTCCTGCCAGTTTTGTTGCCGATGTTCATTCTGCGGCTGCGTCCCTTGAGGCGGTTGGATTTGGCGCGGATCGCGCCGTTTTTCCTGGTTGCCGCGGCCATGGTCGGAATAAACGTGTGGTTCCAGACTCACGGTTCCGGAGAAGCGATCCGGGTCGCCAGTTTTACGGAACGTCTGCTGGGGGCGGGAGGCGCGGCGTGGTTCTACCTTTACAAGGCGCTATTTCCAATAGACCTGATTTTTATTTATCCGCAGTGGCATATTCAGGCGGGCAATCCGCTGTGGTGGCTGCCCTTGTCGGCGGCCTTGCTTGTTGCGGCGGTGCTGTGCCGGCATGTAAAAAGCTGGGGTTGGCCCCTGTTGTTTGCCGGCGGATTTTTCTGCGCGGCGCTAGCGCCTGTCATGGGCTTTGTGGACGTGGGATTCATGAAATACTCGCTGGTGGCGGACCATTATCAACACATTGCGATCATTGGCATAATTGCACTGGCGTCGGCGCTATGGAGCCTGTGGCATCGGCGGGCGAGGGGAGATTCGCGCCGGGCGGCTATTCTTATTGCCGTCATGGCGGTGGGAGTTCTTGGATTTCTGGCCTGGCGGCAAAATAGGCTCTACCGCGATCCCATAACACTGTATGAGGCAACGCTGGAAAAAAATCCCAACTGCTGGTTGGCGCAAAATAATCTGGGCAGCGTGCTGGTCCGAATAGGTCGATATCAGGAGGCAATTAAGAATTTTCAGCGAGTCATCCAGATCAATCCCGATTACCCCGAGGTCCACAACAACTTCGGCGCCGCCTTAGTCCATATAGGTCGGCCGCGGGAAGCGATGGAACAATACGAGCGAGCACTGCAATTGAAGCCCATCTATCCCGAGGCATACAACAACTTGGGCTCGGTATTAGACCAAATAGGTCGGCCCAGGGAAGCGATCGAACATTACGAACATGCCCTGAGGTTGAATCCCGAGTATGCCGAAGCATACTTCAATCTGGGCAACCTTTATAAAACGGCGGGCCAATATCAACAAGCCATCGTATGCTACAGGCAAGCTCTGCGTATCAAACCCGATTACGCTGAAGCCTACAACAACCTGGGCATCGCTTTTTTCGAAACAGGCCAACCGTGGGAAGCGATTGAACATTACCATCAAGCACTGAAATGGAAACCCGACTACACCCAGGTCTATTACAATTTGGCGCTGGCCTACGCCGAGTTATGCCAACCATCCGAGGCCGAAGCCGCGGCCGGGAAGGCATTGATACTTGCCCGCGATCAGGGATTGACGGCACAGGCCGAGCAGATTGAAAATTGGTTGAATTCCTATCGCGCCAGCCTGCCCGTTGGCCCGCAAACTCCGCCTTCAAGCAATTCCGCTCCACCGCCACCTTAGAGCGCATCTTGAAATTCGCCGCATAAATTATCGCCCATCTTTTTGCGCCCACGGGCTGTTTTTGTATTGTTGTTCCAGGACTTGCCTGGCCCGAGCCGCGCGATCGGTTTTGTGCAATTCGTCCCAAAGTTCGGCCAGATTGTAGAGGGCCTCGGCATGGGCG
>JBEKGL010000622.1:0-2565 GCA_050012815.1 Thermoguttaceae bacterium | reverse complement strand
ACTGTAAATCGATATAGCGGCGATGGGCTTCCCACCGGCCTTGGTCTTTCGGTTTGGTGGCATACTCCTGCACCAAGACAAACATGCTCGGGCCTTCTATCTCGTATCTGCCGACATTGAGCGTCAAAAGGTCGGTTAACTGGATGTAATTTAAAGCGCGCTTAATTCCAGGGCCAAGATCCACGTACAGATGAGCATTTGTTATCAGGTCGACAATCATATTCCACCCCTTTTTTTCCAATCATTCATTCGCCTGCGTGTTCCTCCCCTTCAGCCGGCTCAGCGTTTTGCTGATCGGACTCCCGACGGATTGTATCGAGGATTTCCAGAATCTCATCTCTGCGCTGGAGCGGTGCTTCCACGCGGCCCCATCCGGCGGAAAACTGGAACAGTCCGTCGTAGGCCGAATCATGGTAACTATACATTGCATGAGGTATGCCGCGCTCTTCAAGCTCGCCCCTTAAGCGAAGCGCTTCGACATCGTTACTGATATTGGCGATCTTATCGAATCGTTCCATAAAGACATCCTCACGTTCAGTATGTAAAAAAACCGGCCCAAATCAACAATCGGGATCACCCGCTAGTCTAATTTGACTTGGTCGGCAGGGCAATACCCCTAAAAATCTCCGAACTTCAATAAGACTGCAATTTAGCCATCTGAAATAAGTGCAAGAAGGGGGAAAAGGGAAATGAGGGAAAAAAGGAAAGAAACATATTTGTTATAAATCGCATGAAAAAACACATGGTTTTTATTCCCATTTTCCCCCTTTTCCTTTTTTCCTCTTTACACAAGCTGTAAAGCATTGCCAATAAAGAATCAAGCCACGGACGCGTAACTGAAACGATTCTTGACTTTGGAAGTTACTGATGTTCTACTGATTGCTTGCGGCTCTCGCCCGTGAAACGGCCGACAAGCAAGTCGGCAAAGACGTTGAAAGGATTTCTGATGGAACCGTGCAAAGTCAATTCCATTCTTGAGTTGGTTGGGAACACCCCGCTGGTCCGCATTAACCGCATGAACCCGGTCCCGGGCGTCGAGGTCCTGGTAAAGCTCGAGTTTATGAATCCGGGTGGGTCGGTAAAAGACCGCATTGCCTTGAGGATGATCGAACAGGCAGAGGCATCCGGCGATCTGACTCCCGGCAAGATCGTGCTGGAGGCCAGCTCCGGCAACACCGCCATCGGCCTGGCCATGGTCTGTGCTGTCAAGGGTTACCAACTCCTGGTCACGATGAGCGAGTCGGCAAGCGAGGAACGCAAACGGATTCTCAGGGCCTACGGAGCGCAAATCCTTCTGACGCCGGGCTATCGGGGCACCGACGGAGCCATCGAAGAGGCCTATCGACTGGCCCGCGAAGAACCGGGCAAGTATGTCTTGGTCGACCAGTTCAACAACGAGGCCAACTGGCAAGCCCATTACTACGGCACAGGCAAGGAGATTTGGGAGGCCACCGGCGGTAAAGTCGATGTCGTGGTGATTTCCATCGGGACCTCGGGAACGTTGATGGGCATAACCCGGGCATTGCGCGAACTGAACCCGGCGGTTCGCGTGGTCGGCGTCGAGCCTTACAAGGGACATAAAATCCAAGGCCTCAAAAACATGAAGGAAAGTTACGCGCCGGGGATCTTCAAGCCCGAAGAACTGAAAGCCATCGTCAACGTGGACGACGATTCGGCATACGAGGCGGCCAGGCGGCTGGCCAGGGAAGAAGGCATCTTTGTGGGAATGAGCGCAGGGGCAGCCGTGAAAATAGCCCTCGATGAGGCTCGGACATTGGGCAAAGGCACCGTCGTCGCCCTGTTGCCCGACGGGGGCGAACGCTATCTTTCCACTTCGCTGTTCGTCTGCGAGACCGTGCCGGAGCCGTTGCGTTTCTACAACACCCTGCCCGGCCGGATCGAACAATTGGAGCCGGTATCGCCCGGCAAGGTGTCGATCTATTCCTGCGGGCCAAGTCTGGACGGACCTCCGGACTTGGGACTCTGCCGCAGGCTTGTCTTTTCCGACGTGCTTAGGCGCTATCTCGAATATCGCGGTTATCAAGTCAAACATGCCATGAACCTCGGCGACATCGACGACCGCACGGCAAAAGAGTGCCTCAAGTCGGGAAAGAAATTGCGCGAATTCACGGCACATTGGGAGCAGGTTTTCTTTGAAACTCTCGACACTCTGCGAGTCAAGCGATCGCACCACTATCCCAAGGCCAGCGAGCACGTCGCCGACATGGTCGAGCTGACCCGCGGTCTTTTGGAAAAGGGATTGGCCTACGAAAAGCTGCGATCGGTCTATTTCAGGATCAATAGTTTTCCGGATTATGGAAAGCTATCCGGAATCGAGCCGAAACGGATGCGCAGCGATGCGTCCATCACTTACGACTATTACGAAAAGGACCATCCCGGCGATTTCGCGCTTTTTAAACGCCCCACGCTGGCCGAATTGAAGGCCGGCATCTTCTGGCCCACGCCCTGGGGCAACGCCAGGCCGGGTTGGCACGTCGAGTGCGCTTGCATGGCCGTGGGCTGCCTGGGCCAGCCGTTCGATATCCACACGGCCAGCGCCGATTT
>JBEKGL010000621.1:0-2567 GCA_050012815.1 Thermoguttaceae bacterium | reverse complement strand
CAGCCCCTCTCCCAAAGGGCGAGGGGAGAAATTTGCAAAACTCCAGTTAAAACTTAGAACTGAAAACCGAGAACTGAAAACTTATTTCAAAAACGGAGAAATAAAATGACCGACAAGATGCGTTGGCGCTACGGGGACACGAATCCCGTGATTGCGGCGGTTGATGCGGCGACGGTGATCGAGATCGGAGACCTGGTTTATCAGGAAACCGACGACGCCAGGCCGGCATCGAGCCAGGCGGACCAAAACACCAAAGAAGCCAATCAAGAGTTGTTTACCAGCAAATTCCTGGGCGTGGCCATGCAGCGCAGCCGGGCGGGCGATACGGCACCGATACGCGTGGCCACCACCGGTGTGTTCGAGTTCGATTGTCCCAGCGGAACATTCGAGTTGGGCAATCTGATGGGCGTGGATGAAAATGCCGCGGGCACTGCCCTATTGAATCAGCAAGCGGTCAAAGTCGCCCAAAGCAATCGTGCCGTCGGCCGCGTGGCCAAGCGCGAAAGCGCCGCCACGACCGGCGTGCTGGTCGACGTTTGCTCCACGGTCATGACCGGCGGAGTGTAAAAAGAAGGAAATAAGGGATAGGAGGAAGGATGAGGGTAGAACGACGCCGGTGTCTGCTTATGACCGATATGGTGGGTCACTAAAGTGACCACCACTTATCAATCTCTAATCCCCAATTCCTGAACCCTGACCCCTGATCTCTGACCCCTAATACATACAAGGAGAACAATAACGTGAGAGCGATAAAATATCGTGAATTGAAACAGATGTACGACCTCAGCGGTCCGGAAAAGACCGTGCGGCATTTACAGGAGGCCCTGGAACAAGGCCATTTGCGGCCCGAGGATTTCAGCATTCGGGAACTTGCCGAGGCCACGTTGAGCTGTGAACGGGTGCGGCAAATGGATCCCCGCAACGGCGGCGCGGCGTTGTTGGAAGCCGGCGAGGCCGTGGACGTGACGGCCTTCTCGAATATCACCGGGCAGGTGATCCGGTCGAAAATTCTCGAGGCTTACGAACAAGAGGCGTTTGTGGTGTCCAAGCTTGTGGACACCGTTTCCACCCGGCTCGACGGCGAGCGTATTGCGGGCATCGGACGCCTGAGCAACGAAGCCGCCGAGGTCGCACCCGGCATGCCGTATACCAACTTGGGTTTCGGCGAGGATTACATCGACACTCCGCAGACTGCCAAGCACGGGTTTATCGTGCCGGTTACCAAAGAGGCGGTTTTCTTCGATCGCACCCATCTCATTCTACAGCGGGCGGCGGAAGTCGGCGAAGTGCTCGGCCTTAACAAGGAAAAGCGGCTCGTCGACCTGCTGATCGGCGCCACGAACAACTACAAGTGGAAGGGCGTCAACTTCAACACTTATAGCAGCACCGGCACGGGCACGGCGCCCGACGGGACGTGGATCAACGTAACGGATCAGGAAATGCTGGATTGGACCGACGTGGACGCCGCCGAACAACTTTTTGCCGATATCCTGGATCCCAACACGGGCGAACCGGTGTTGATCCAAGCCACGACCGTTCTGGTCATGCCGGCCTATCGCCATGCGGCCCATCGCGTGTTCAACGCGGCGGAGATCACCTACACCACCGCCGGCGAAACTATCGCCACTACGGCGGCCAATCCGCTGGGGCGCTACCGGGTGGCCGAGAGCCGGCTGGCTTATCGCCGCGTCATCGCTTCCGGCCAAGCGGCCGCGGCTGCGAAAAAGTGGTGGTTTATCGGCGACTTTAAAAAGGCATTTGCCTACATGGAAAATTGGCCCATCACGGTTACCCGGTCGCCGGTGCACGGCGAGGCCGAGTTCAGCCAGGACATCGTCGTCCGTTACAAGGCCAGCGAACGCGGCGCGGCGGCGGTGATCAATCCGCGCTACATTGTAAAGAGCACCGGCGCGGTGGGCGGCAGCGGCTCGTAAAACGGATGCGGATTTATTCGCTCGATTGGCGTGGCGGTTTAACTGCCACGCCAACGACGGCAAGAAAGCAATGGTGAGAAAGGATCGTGAGACATGCCCGGTGGAATTCCCATACCCCCTATTCCCATTCTTACGCCGATCGGCAGCGTAGCGGCCTGGCTTAAAAGCTTTACGAACACGCCCGCGCTGCCGTCGGGTTGGGTCGAGTGCAACGGCCAAACCCTGAGCGACGCGGATAGTGTTTATAACGGACAGACAATACCTAATCTCAACGGTCAAAACCGGTTCCTACGCGGTAGTTCAACTTCCGGCGGCATCGGCGGCGAAGAAACCATCACGTTGACTGTGGACCAGATACCAAGTCATTATCATGATTTGGGTTATGGTCAGGGAGGTGAATCTTACCCGGGAGACACATCCGCCACCTATAATCAAACTACTTATGATACTTATTCCACTACAGCCCAAGGCGGCGGCCAATCTCACGATAATTTGCCGCCGTATTACAACATTGTTTGGATAATGCGAGTGAAGTGAACGCAGAATGCAGAATGCAGAATGAGGAACTATAATCCCTAACCACTAACCACTAACCACTAACTTACCATGTCCGGCGAACTCAACATAAAATAC
>JBEKGL010000620.1:0-3735 GCA_050012815.1 Thermoguttaceae bacterium | reverse complement strand
TTCAGTAGTTCCAAGTTTGATTTATGGCGGCCGAATGACGCAAGGTGTTGAGCCATCGTGTAATAGGGCGACGATTTCGTGGACCATCCAATCGAGCATACGTTTGAATCGCAGGAGTTCGAGGTGAAGTTTCATCTTCTCTCCGGTTCCTTCTGCAAGGCGTGTCTGATGTATCCAAACCCATACATTGCGGAGCATCAAGGCAATTGCCATAAAAAACAGCCGCAATTGTGGATTGCGCGTACAGGTATATATTGGCGATAGCTGGTTTCGATGCCGAAGCGTTTGCGATAACGTTCTCGGATTTCGATGGGAGTGCCTCGCACCCGCCATGCGGCAAAAAGCATCTTTTGAGTTTTTTGTTTTCTGGTTTTGCGATCCCGGTAACGGCGGTAGCCCACGCATATCGAGACCGCCAATTCCTTTTTGCCTTTTTTCATGGTGTGGCGATACCAGCCCGCCGGATGTCGCTTGATCCATTGCAATCCGGTTGGTTTCTTGCCTTTCTTGGGACGGCGTCCGCGAAACATCACGGGCATCAGGAACGGCAGTTGTTCCTGCTGGAAATACTCGATCACCGCTGCGGTGAAAAACGCTCGATCCGCCAAAATACACTTGATTTTCAGGCCGATTTCGCGGATTCGCGTGATCAATCGCCGCAACACGACGACCATCGATTCGTGGCGTCGCACCCAAGTCAAGGCCAAGGTATAACGCCGCCCGTATTGCACGATGCAGGCCGAGGCGTAGGCGTGAAAACTCGCGGTCCCCTGCTTCGGTTTGCTGCGGACAATTTCGTTGCGGCTCTTCATCGGCTGCCCGTAGTAGGGCGACAAATGCCAGTCGATCGCCACCTGCCACCGCCGACGCCGCATGCGACGCGGCAATTGATTTGTCAATGCTTCGTTCAACCGGCGTTCCAATACGGCCAACGTCTTTGGCAAACCGTCCTCCAAGGCGGTCATCACCGCTTGATCGGACGGGGCCTTGGACAAGTCGTCGCACGCCGCGGAAACCGAAATCCTGCGTGCCGCCGCACGAAGCACTATCCCCAATACCACCGGCGCGGTGCACTTCCAACCGTGATCTTTCAAAAGTCGCACGTGCAACAACCATTTTTGAATCCATGAATACACTTCGCTACTGGATATGATACAATTCATCCGTATCCGTGAACGCATTGGCTCTCTCCTTGTAAAAAACTGTTGACATAAGTCTTTTACAAAAAGAGCCTTGCGTTCACATATAGCATTTCATGCTAGCATTTAACCAAACTTGGAACTACTGAATTTGCTGCATTTGTAGCTACTTGGCTACCTGATATTGCTACACCGAATTCTCTGACGAAGTCGTAAGCTTATGTACGCTTTAGTCGGATGAACCAAAAATGATGACATTCGCTCAATAAAGACCACCAAGAAAATGGAATTATAGCCATGAATATACGAACAATGTTCTTTAATATGGTCCGGATATTGCTTGCCTGCATCATTGCCCTTGCAACCCAATTATTGCCCGTCAAACAAGGATTATGTGCTGAAGGGCCGTCGGCAAATAGTCCTTCCGCTTCGAATACTTCCGTTGATCTTGAGAAGAATATCTATCAGTCGGTCAAGGACTTGGAGTATTCGGACCAGGTGGCACAAGACTTTGTTCTGATGGTCCGCCCTTGGAAATGCGATGTTTTGTATCAAAAGATCTCTCAGGCAACACAAGATGTAAAACAGAAAAAGATTTCCTGGGCCCAATATGCCCAAGTGGAGGAAGAGGTAGTCAACCAACTTGCTCAAACGATAAAAAAAGAGATAGCTCCTGCGGATACTAATGTCGAGAGTAATTGGAAATACTTTGATTTGGCTCTTGTCGTTAAAGACAAAAAGGCCCATTGTTTTGGTTATACCCAGTTGTTTTATATATTGGGCAATTCCATGGGATTGACAATACAAGCCATCGATGTCGTGGAACGTTCTAATGGTCAATTGCCTGAGCGAGTGGGGCATGTTGCTTGCGTAGTCGGTTTGCATAACGACAAGGCCATGCAAGTAGATCTAACATTAAGAGATTGTGTCAGTAGAACATTTTTATTCACGGAAGAGTACGCCAATGTGGGCAATGACTGGGAACTGAAAGACAAGAAGAATCTTCTAAATATCCATCCAAAAATTCAACAACTTGATAAAAATGGTCTTGTCGCTGGTATTTACAGTAGCAGAGGATCTGTCTATGGCCAATCCGGCAAATTAACCGAAGCTATTTCTGACTGCACAAAGGCCATAGAACTCAACCCAAAATCTGCCGTGGCATATTGTAACCGAGCAAATGCCTATAGCAAATTAGGCAAATTATCCGAAGCTATTTCTGACTGTACAAAGGCTATAGAACTCGACCCAAAATCTGCCGTGGCGTATTGTGGCCGAGGAACTAACTATCGCAAAGCAGGCAAATTAACCGAAGCTATTTCTGACTTAAGCAAGGCCATTGAAGTCAACCCAAAATTTGTCATGGCATACATTAACCGAGGAGCTGCCTATATCAAAGCTGGCCAGCTTGATAAATCCATATCTGACTGCAATAAGGCCATAGAACTTAACCCAAAATCTGCGGAAGCTTATGGCAATCGAGGTGTAACTAATGCCATGTCGGGGAAAAAGGAAGACGCAAAAAATGACCTTCTTAAGGCAATGCAGTTAAATCCCGGCCTAAAAGAAACAGTCAAAAGAATATCCGACCAATATAAGTTGGATCTATAAAGCGTCATGTTGGGCAGGATGCTGAAAGAAAAATGATAGGTTAAGCCCTACTATGTCCAACAGGCTATTATTCCAATTGCCGTCGAGTACTTCGATTGTATTCGAGACCCGACCAGAACATCTGGATGTGCTGGTCGAAATGAGCCGGGGCGATGACGACAGCAGCATCAAAGTCGTCGTCAGGTAGGGCAGGATTCAAGACTTCATGGCCATGATTCTTGAGGTAGGTCGGCCTAGCCGCCCCCAGTGTCACCAAGCATCGCCATTATCGCTGGAACTCCAAGCGGGGCAAGTGGCATCGTTGGAAACGGCAGGGTAAGTTGTTATCATTAAGAGCGGGCAATTGGCTTGGAGACACCCAATGGAATCTATAATGCTTATCGACGACTACCTTGCCGGTCCCGCACTGCTACGGCAAGCTGTGGCTGGTATGACCCAGGAGCAACTTGTTGCTCGCCCCGTTCCCGGCAAGTGGTCCACGTTGGAAGTCATCTGCCACTTGGCTGATTTCGAGATCGTTGGTGCTGGCCAAACTCATCGAGTCCTTGCCCGAGATGCAATACGAGGCGGTCCGCTTACGATATTTAGAGGGTTGGCCTATAGAAAAAATCGCTAAACAGATCAATCGCTCCTTGGCGGCCACCCGATACTTGTTCAAAGTTCGGGCTGTCTGGGGAGATATGTATTCGGACTATAGCAACATTGTCGACGTTCAAACCAAACGATGACATTTATGCGTTGGCAAGTGCCCTGCGCCAGCAATCGCAAAAACGCAAGTGCAGGACTTTGTCCGAATGAAGGTGATTAGCGGGTTGAGCAGTAAGCTCGGGGAGAATTCCGGCACTGGCTGCAACCGACACTTTTTCGTCCAGTCCGGTAAGATCAGGCTACAAGCACTTTTTGGTCATCGGTGGATTACTGTGGATGATCTCGCCCGTGTTCGATACTGTTAAATAATAGGACAATCCAATGCGGGGACCAATCG
>JBEKGL010000619.1:0-2569 GCA_050012815.1 Thermoguttaceae bacterium | reverse complement strand
CCACTTTATAAAGACGGTAATTGTTTTCAAGCGGATTCATCCGCACGAGGTAATAATTCTTGGCGTCTTTATAACGCCATAGCAGTCCGCCGCCTTGATCGATTTTTCCGGCAACGGCCTTAAAGGACACTTTTAGATCAATATCTGAAAAGTTGGCTTTTTCGGCCACGCACAAATTGAATAATTGTTTCGGTCCTTCCGTGGAAATCTGCGCCAGTGCTTTTCCGCCCGGGGCGGTCGAATCTTCCGCCACCTGCCACACGCTTCCCGGCCCTTCTCCGGTTTTCGCGGCGATCCACCCTTGAGGGAGCTTGCCCGCCGCGACACTTTCCAGGTTAAACAAATTGCTTTGCGGCGCCTCTGCGGCAACTAACCAAAAAACCAACCCGGCCAATATCAACCGATACCAGCCAAATGGCGTGAGCGTGTGCCGGCTTAAAAAGCTGATAAAAAACTTGACGGCCAGCCAGGCAAAAATGAAGGAAACCACAAATCCAATTGCAATCATGCCAAAGTTTTCCGCACTTAAGAATTTATAACTCTTATATAGTTCGAAGATGGTGGCGGCGATCATAATCGGAACCGCCGCGAAAAAAGAGTATTCGGTGGCGGTTTTGCGTTCCAGGCCGGAGATCATGCCGCCAAGTATGGTCGAGGCCGCTCGAGACATGCCCGGCCATAACGATAGGCATTGAAACAGTCCCACCGACAATGCTTCTTTCCAAGTGATCGAATCGACGCCCTCTTTTTTGCCTTTTGGATTGAACCATTCCACGGCCAAAATCCACACGGCCCCAATTGCCAAAGCAACGGCCACGGTGGTGGGGCCAAATAATTTCTCATGAATATATTTGTGAGTCGCAAAGCCCACAATTGAGGCCGGTATAGTAGTGATTGCCAGCAAGCCTAACCCGCGAAGGCCCGACAACCCCCGATTTTCCTTGAATCGCAGCAGCCCCATGAATCGGCCGGGATACGCCGCCACAACGGCCAGGATGGCTCCGAGTTGGATGATGATTAGAAACGCATCAATAACATCCTTGGTCCAATATTTGTCAAGATGGAGTAAATGCTGAGTCAAAATCAGATGTCCCGTGGATGAGATCGGCAAAAACTCCGTAATCCCTTCCACTATCCCCATGATAACGGCATAAATGCTTTCCATGAAAACTCCTCTTTATCAAATAATGTTTGTTAGAGACTCTTATTTTCCTCGGATAAAATTAAAATAATTTCCCTGGCGACTTCCTCCACCGACTTGCCCGTCACGTCGATCCGCTGCCAAAGGTGTTTGCGGCATAACTGATCGGCGTATGCCAATTCGCGGCGGATCTGGTCCAGCGAGATATAAGTTTCCAAGGGAATGGATTCTTCTTCCGCCCTGGCCCTGCGCATCTGTTGCAGACTGTCCGGCCCCGCCACCAGGCAGAATACCAGCTCGGCGGGCAGGGCCGTGAGCGATTGCGGCGGCGCTATGCCCGGCACCAGCGGCACATTGGCCGCAAACCAACCCCGATAGGCCAGATACAACATGGTCGGCGTTTTCATGGTTCGGGAAATGCCTACCAGAACCACTTCGGCCCGCTCCAGGTCGCCCGTGTTCTGCCCGTCGTCGTGGCGGAATGCAAATGCCACGGCCTCGATTTCCCTGGTCCTGGCCTCGACCAACTGCTGGAACAACCCGGGTTTCTCCTGCGGGGTGAGTTTCAAATGTCTGGCCAGCCGGTCTAGGATCGGGCCCATCATGTCCAGCGAATCCACGCCGTGCAATCTCGTTTCCGAGACCATCAGCCTGCGCAGTTCGTCCGATACCAGCGTGTGCAGAATAAGCGATTCGCCCGCACTCGCCTCCTCCACTACCACTCGCAACTTCTTGGGCGTCCGAACGTTCGGCCGCCGCACCAGATTTAACGCCGCGTTGTCAAACTGGACCAAGGCCGATCGCGCCATCCGCTCCGCCGTCCCGCCCGTACCATCTGATACTATATAAACCGTAAGCATTGCCGATTACCAATCCCAAATCCCTATTTTCGATCCCCAATTCCCGATCCCGGGCATCGTGTTAACGCCGAATGTATATTACAATAACGTAACACTCGCGGAAAATCAATTCAGGCCGGAAAATGAAATCTCCCTTGATGTTGATCGTTACCTCCAGGCTGCAAATTCCCATGCGGGAGTTTACATTCACCTTTTCCCGCAGTAGCGGGCCGGGAGGCCAAAACGTCAACAAACTCAGTACTAAGGCTACCTTGCGCTGGCCCATGCGAACCAGTAAAAGTCTGCCCGACGCGGTTCGTAGCAGGTTCCTGGCCAAGTTCGGCAATAAACTAACCATCGACGGGGATCTTTTGATAACCAGCCAGCGATTTCGCGATGCCGGCCGAAATACCGCCGATTGCCTGGAAAAACTCCGCTGTATGCTAAACTCCGTTGCCGAAACGCCCAAACAGCGAAGGCCCACCAAACCGACCAAGGCCTCGGTCCATCGCCGTCTGGACCAAAAACGCCGCCAATCCGGCCGCAAATGCCAACGCCGAATGTCAGACGATGCGGAGTAAAAAGTTAA
>JBEKGL010000618.1:0-2570 GCA_050012815.1 Thermoguttaceae bacterium | reverse complement strand
ATCCTATTAAAAAACAAGGTCATTAAATATGATTGGTTGTTATAAACTATATTCTAATGCACATTGAAATTATAGTATACCCCCAATTAGGAGTAATTATTTAAGCATGTATATAAACACATATACATCATCTGCAAGAAAGAAATTGGCCAGCAACACACTAATAGGAAAGTGTCCAAAATCTAGAAAATAGATTCCTAGCAACACACTCTTAAGACACTACACCAATCCCCAATCCTCATTTTAAAGATACCGAATCAGACTCACCGTCTGATATTTGGCAATCTTTTCCGCGCCTTTTAAACCGGCCAGTTCGATGAGAAATGCACACCCCACGACCGTTCCGCCGGCCTTCTCCACCAGACGGCAGCAGGCCTCCACGGTGCCCCCGGTGGCCAACAGGTCGTCGACCACCAGCACCCTTGCGCCCCGAGGAATGGCGTCGGCATGGATTTCCAGAGTATCGCTGCCGTATTCCAGGTCGTACGTGTGCGAAAGAGTTTTATAGGGGAGTTTTTTCGGCTTGCGTATCGGCACCAACGCGGCATGGAGTTCCAATGCCACGGGCGCGGCAAAGATGAAACCCCGTGCTTCAGCGGCAGCCACCACCTCGATTTTCTTGCCCCGGAACGGATCGGCCATATCCCTGACCGCCTGACGAAACGCCGCCGCATTGCCCAACAACGGCGTTATGTCGCGAAATACTATGCCCGGCTTGGGAAAATCCGGAATGCTGCGAATGTAATCGTCAAGCTTCAATGCCAAGGACTGAGACATAAAGAATACGTCCTTTATAGTCTTTAAGAAAATGATCTGAATGTGGATTCGATATTCAAACCCGGTTCAATGAAAAACATTGGAACACATTTTAGTCAAGGGCATTGCTTGGGGACATCCACCATAACGGGGGTGGCGAAAAAACACTAGCTAATTCGTAGTGTAGTGACACCTAGTTGTCACACCCGGCCGCTATATTTATCGCGTATGCCAGCCGATTCCACCCCCAAATCAACTCTGTCTTTATTGATCGCCGACGACCACGCCCTATTGCGCGAGGGCCTTCTGCTGATGTTTCAAACTTTTCAACAGGTCGCGGCCATAGGAGTCGCTTATCAAGACGCGCCAATGGCCGCCGAGCAACACAACCCCGATGTGCTTATACTCGGGCTGGATGCGAAACATGGCCAATCTTGGTCCACCGTCCAAACCCTTTGCCGGCAGTGCCCGAAAACTTGTTTATTGATCCTCGATGAAACCGTGCGCACCAGAAACATTCGCAATACCTTGGCCTTGGGCATCCGCGGATACTGGACCAAACACGCCACATTCGAGCAAATTGCCAAGGCCGCCCGGCAATTGGCCACGGGCTGTCGCTCTTTTTGTCCCGAGGTGGAGCAATACCTTTTTCGAACCCGGCGCGGTCTGCGTTATCATCCGGCGCACACGGGAAACCCCCTCCAGATGCTCACTCCGCGCGAAACCGAGCTCCTCGCCCTGCTGGCTTCGGGTCTAACCTTAAAAAAATGCTCAGAGCGGATGAAAATATCAATAAATACCGTGGACAACCACAAAACGCGCTTGATGCGCAAACTCGGCGTCCACAAAAACGTTGAGCTTGCCCGCCTGGCCATGCGCGAAGGACTAGTAATGGAAGAATAACGAATAAGGAATAAGGATGAAGGATGAATCAATCCAGAAAACCGCTTGCGGTTTCGCGTCGTAATCAAGGCACTCCCCGATCATGCTAAGCATGGTGCCTGGTCGCGGCTAAACCTGACACCTGAACACTGAACCCTGAACCCTGAACCCTTTCTAATTGCCGGCCAAGGCAGGCGTTTGCAGGGCTTTATCCGCCAATTCCACCAGCACATTCGGGTCGAATGGTTTGCGCAGATAATAGCTTCCGCCCATCTGATCGTGGCGGCGTATAATATCGGGAATTTGCCCCCCGGAAAGGAACATCACTGGCACCGTTTCCAGGCCTGGACGCTGCTTGATTCGCTCGCACAGTTCCAGCCCGCTCATGCCGTTAAGACTGGTGGCGGAGATAATCAAATCGGGCGGAGTTTCCTCCGCCGCGGCCAGTGCCCTTTCCGCGCTCGTGCAACAGCAAGTCGAGTAATCGGCGGCAGCCAATGCCGATGCCACTTGCTGCAAAACCTCTTGTTTTTCTTCAATCACCAAGACTAAAATTTGATCGCCGGCATAATCCTTCATAAACCGCTCGGGATAATCATGACTGAGGGAAATCATAGTGCCCCGATTGTTTTAAAATCGTGAATATTTCCGCTTTATAGCGGATATTCTGCTGTTATATTTCGTCCGCTGCCAAACGCTAGTTGATTAAATCTTTCCCCACACGCATAACCAACCCCACAGGCACGGCCGGTAAAATCGCCCCAACCCGATTAGAATGTTTAGAGCATATCCCAGAAGTCCCCTCTCCCGCCGGGAGAGGGTTGGGGTGAGGGCATTCCGCAATAGTATTCGATTGAAAATCTGTTTTGGGGTTGGCTCTGATTTCATTCAGTCTTTACGCTCATCTTCGGCGCCTTGCGATATCGCTTTGG
>JBEKGL010000617.1:0-2586 GCA_050012815.1 Thermoguttaceae bacterium | reverse complement strand
AACATCCGCGACGTGATCCCATTCCCGCGCACGCCAGGCAGCGCGGACTTTTAATCGAAATTATCGAGAAACCTTATGGATATTAAACCTGTCGTTCGATATATGCTCCTCTGTGATGATTGGCGATTGAATCCGCACAATAAACGCCGAATCACAATTGTCGGATTAATTAGCAACATCAACGCTTTGGATCAATCGCCCTATCCACTAATCTATCGTGAAATGTGTGTCTTCCTGGCTCTAACGGAATGTCGAGGAGAGGGGGAAGGACAGATCGTTTGCATATTCGAGGAAACGGGCCAAAAGATATTCGAGACTACAAAAAGACCAATCACCTTCGGCGACGACCCCCTTGAAGTGGTGGGTGTTCCGTTCCGCATTCGCAACTGCAAGTTCCCTTTTCCTGGTCTATATTCGGTCCAATTTTGGTATAATGAAGTTAAGATCGTCGAGCACCCTCTACTCTTAAGGTAAGATTATGGCTGCTGAAACTGGAAATAATGAAGGTTTTCACGTATTAGATGATTTCATTTGCGAGGTCACGCCGGCATCTGGAGTTACTTCCGCAACCTCACCGGGCAACGGGATAAATGCAGGCATTATTGTATCGGATATCGATATTTCTGGTTCTCATCCTCGTCTCTCAGCAAAAGAATTACGTAAATTGAGCAGTGCACAGTTACGCAATCTCTTGGAAATGTTGGGCCCGACACTAAGCCCAGAAGATTTACAGGTGATTCACGATATAGCAATTGAGAGATTGATACAAAATGAACCGGCTGTTTCCGAGGATGCTGTAAACTTGTCAAAAGAAGCAATGCAAATAACTCTTCACCTAATTGCCTAACAACGTCGCGATTCTTGTTCAACAGGCACGATCATACCTCACCGACATGGCTAATATCCGCGACGTTATCCCCTTCTTTCGCACTCCGGGAATCACGGATTTCTAACTGCAAATCGATTAACCCGAGAATCCACAATGCAATTCATCAAACTATTATCGAGTTCATTATTATTGAGTGTCGCGATTTTCAATTCCACATTTATTTTCAGCGCCGAACCACAGCGGGAACTGCTTTGGCCCAACGGGGCGCCGGGAGCAAAAGGCGACAAGCCGGCGGATAAGCCCGCGATGACGGTTTTCCTTCCCGATAAATCCAAGGCCAACGGCACGGCAGTGGTGATTTGTCCGGGCGGAGGATATGCCCATCTGTCTTTGGATAAGGAAGGAAAACAAATCGCCGAGTGGCTTAATTCATTGGGCGTGGCTGGGTTCGTATTGGAGTATCGGCATCGCGGAGGCGGTTATGGCCATCCGGCGCCTATGCAGGACGCGCAGCGGGCGATCCGCACGGTCCGCGCCAGGGCGGCCGATTGGAACGTAAATCCGGCGCACGTGGGCGTAATCGGTTTTTCGGCCGGCGGACATCTCGCCTCCACCGTAGGCACGCATTTCGATAAAGGCGATCCACAAGCCGCCGACACAATCGACAAGGAAAGCTGCCGCCCGGATTTCATGATCCTCTGCTATCCGGTCATTGTTTTCGGGCAACCGCACATGCATGGCGATTCGCAGAAAAACCTGATTGGCGCCGACGCGCCTGAAGAGCTGGTCAAAAACCTATCGAACGAACAGCAAGTCACCTCCGACACCCCGCCAACTTTCCTGTTCCACACCGACGAGGATAAAAGCGTGGCGCCGGAAAACAGCATTCTGTTTTATCTTGCTTTGCGTAAAGCCAAAGTGCCCGCCGAATTGCACATTTATCAAAAAGGCGGACACGGCCAAGGCCTGGCCGGCAAAACCCCCGGCACGTCCAACTGGCCGAAAGATTGCGAAGATTGGCTGCGCAACCAAAAACTATTGGAAAAATAGCATCACGTATCGCCCAGCAATGTCAGCATCAAGCTGCGGCGATGGGCCCGGCGGCGGAACTCGCACAGGCAAATGCCTTGCCACGTGCCCAGGCATAGGCGGCCGTCGCGGATGGGAACCGTCAATGAACTGCCGAAAAGCGACGATTTGACGTGGCTGGGCATGTCGTCCGGACCTTCCTCCTGGTGCCGATATGGGAAATCCTCCGCTGCCACGGCGTCCAGCAGGCGATCCAGATCGACCAGCACGTCCGGATCGGCGTTTTCGTTGATCGTAAGCGCTGCGGAAGTGTGCATGATGAAAACATGCAGCAGGCCGATTTTAACCTTGCTCAGTTCGGGCAGGGCGTCCAATATGTGTTTAGTTACGGGGTGACACCCCTTGGGAAAAGAAGAAAGTTGAATATCGCGTTGATACCAAACCACGGCTATACCTCGGAAAAAGCGTCGGGAAAAACCTAAAAGCCTATCCAAAAACCGACAACTCTAATATTGGGAACGAGTTAAATTACATTTAATTGTCGGCAATTCAGCCCTCACCCCAACCCTCTCCCGGCGGGAGAGGGGACTTTTAGGATAGGTTCTAAGTTTATCCAGCCCGGCCGGATTGAAAAGACATTACCCAAAAAAGTATAATCAAATCAAAGGTTATCCACCAAAATATGAATTCACACCCCTGGTATAATCAAGGATTGCGTTTTCAGTGTG
>JBEKGL010000616.1:0-2590 GCA_050012815.1 Thermoguttaceae bacterium | reverse complement strand
GGGGACGAGATGCCAACTATTCAAAATAAATTAGAATGGACTGATGCATTAGAAAAAATAATAATATTAACTAAATCAGGCAATCTAAATTGGAGCAAGAATCAATTTCTAACATCGATACGCGAGAACGACTCGGTAGATATAATATATTCAACAAGTGTTATGAATCATATTATAATCGTATATGAGTACCGCTATAAAAAATATAGTGATGAAGATAACTGGGACTGGGACAATGAAGTAGCTATAGAATTTGTAGATCTAGAAGGAAACCTTGAGTGGCAATGGCCAACGATGCCTAATCGTTTTAATCTTATAGATGCGATTCGATATAATATATCTGGCGCCGGTAATTTCTTAAGAGATTTCCTGAAATAAAATACAATTTATTTATTGAAATTAAACACATGTTTCCTAGAATAGTCTCAGTAAAACCTCTTGAAAATTATGCCGTGGAATTGACTTTTTCCGATGGCCTTTGCGCCACAGTCGATTTAAGCAAATGGATCGTCGGGCATGGAGGCATGTTCGCTCCTTTGCAGGATGAAAATTATTTCCGCCAGGTGAAAGTCGATCCCGAGGCGAAAACCATCTTCTGGCCCAACGGCGTCGATTTCTGCCCAGATGTGCTTTATGCCGAAGCAACGGGAAAAACGATTCCACAGGAAGTCCATTGAAACATTCCCACGGAGGACCGTGGGAACAAGAATAAACTGTTAACCGATAACTCACTTGAATCCTGAACCCTGAACCCTTTCGAGGATCTTTCCATGCCACTGGTCGTTGTCGGTTCGGTTGCTTTGGATAGCGTGGTCACGCCAACTCAAACCCGCGATAATATCTTGGGCGGTTCGGCGGTTTATTTTTCTTATGCGGCCAGTTATTTCACGTCGGTGCGGCTGGGCGGCGCGGTTGGCGAGGATTGGCCTTGCGAACATACCAATTTGCTGAAGGCCCGGGGCATCGATACCACCGGATTGCAGATCATCCGCGGAGGGAAAACGTTTCGTTGGCGCGGCAAGTATGCGGCCAATATGAACGATCGGGAAACGCTCGACATCCAGTTAAACGCAATGGACCGCTTCGACCCGGTGATGCCTGAATCCTATCGGCGCTGCAAGTTTCTTTTTTTGGCCAACGGTTCGACCAAACTGCAAATGAAGGTGCTCGATCAGTGCACCGGCCCATCGCTGGTTGTGGCCGACACCATGGACCTGTGGATTCGCACCGAGCCCAAGGAATTGCGGGAGTTATTCAAACGCATCGACGGGCTGGTGCTCAACGACAGCGAAGCCAGGCTGCTGACGGGCATCGACAACCTGGTGCGGGCGGGCCGCGCGGTCCACGAGTTGGGCCCGAGTTTCGTGGTCATCAAAAAGGGCGAACACGGCGCGATGTTCTTCGGCGAGCATGAAACTTACGTCCTGCCCGCTTATCCCACGCCCGATGTGGTCGATCCGACCGGGGCCGGCGACAGTTTTGCCGGGGGAATGATGGGCTACCTGGCCGAAAAAGACAATTTCGATCCTAAAACGCTCAAGGAAGCCATGGCCTACGGCATTCTCACGGCCAGTTTCACCGTGGAGGATTTCAGCCTCGACCGCCTGAAGATCATCACCCGCGAAGACATCGATAAACGAATGGCGGAGTATAAGCGAATGCTTAGCTTTTAGGCCGAAGTCCGGGGGCAGTAAGATATTGAGAGTGCGCAAAAAAGTAACCGGCGCTCTCCTGTCTTGTCAGGGTATCGCGAAACTGCAAGCGGTTTATCGGCAGACCTCTTGTGGCAGGCCGCACCGGTTCATGGCGCTTATCGCCAAGAATCGCTCTAACCCGCGGTTCAATAACCGGTGGAGTCGATCGCGTTATAATTTGTTGGAATAAAGCTAAGCCCGTATTTCCGGTCGTTTATGCAGGAAAGACATTGAAATAGGGCCAGATTAATTGTCCCGGATCTAGTGTAGGCGATGTCGTAAGACACGGATTTTGTCGAGCCGTCGCAAAATACCATGTTGAAGGTAGTGGAATGTGGGCTGCCAAATGAGACACACTCAGTTCGGCTATATCCAGCTCTATCCCGCTTCGGCGCCTGATCGGTCCATCCGCATAGATCGTAATCGTCCGCGCCCTCGAAGGGCTGATCGTCGGAGTAGTGAGTTCCGGTATAGTAGTATTCGGGACCAAGGAATTTTTCTCCGGCAAGATAGGTATGGGACAGGCCGTCGGCTACGTCTTTAATTTTGACAAAACTTCCCTGGTAACTAATTCCGCTACAATTTGCAACAGGGACAGGAGTAGTTGGGGTAGGCCAGGTAGTAGGACCATGTCCCCACCAGGCCTGCGCATGGCCGGCGTTGCATTTATAGTCGCCGTGGAACAGCACGTCGGTTCTTTCAGTAATCGTAGTGCAATTAACTATACTAAGTCCATCAGCTACAGTATTGATTGCCGGAGCTTGAAATGGAGTGCGACGGCTGGGGCAGGAAAACACGCCCATGGGTATGCCAAGCATCATTTTTGTGGCGGCGTTTGGAGGGTTTGTATGTTTGGACATGTCGTGGACGCTTTTAAACTCCATGAAGGCGAGTAT
>JBEKGL010000615.1:0-2591 GCA_050012815.1 Thermoguttaceae bacterium | reverse complement strand
GCTGGCAAAGGCGGCCGGGCGGCCCGTTTTGCTCAAGTGGACGCGCGAGGAAGAATTCACCTGGGCTTATTTCCGTCCGGCGGCGGTTATCGACATCGAAGCCGGGCTGGATCCTAAAGGCCTGCTCACCTCTTGGCATTTCATTAACATCAACTCCGGTCCCTCGGCCGTAAATACGCCTTACAGAATTGGCAAGGTCGATTGCCGATTCGTGCCTTCCGATTCGCCTCTGCGACAAAGTTCATACCGGGCGCTGGCGGCAACGGCCAACAATTTCGCCAGGGAATGTTTCATGGATGAACTGGCCGCGGCAGCGGGCGCCGATCCGCTGGAATTCCGCCTTGCTCATCTCGATAATCCGCGTCTGCGCGCGGTGCTCGAAGAGGCGGCCAAGCGGTTCAATTGGCGCGAGAGGGTAAAGCAAAAACAACCCGATGTCGGCGTGGGCCTGGCGTGCGGAACGGAAAAAAACTCTTTTGTGGCGGCCTGCGCCGAAATCGCCATCGACCGGGAGCAAAACCGTATCGTGGTGCGTCACGTGTGCGAAGTGTTCGAATGCGGGGCTATCATAAATCCCGACAACCTCAGTGCCCAGGTGCAGGGCTGCATTATCATGGGACTGGGAGCGGCTCTGCGCGAGGAAATGCAATTTAAAGACGGCAAGATACAGAATCCTAATTTCAAGCACTACCTCGTGCCTCGTTTTAACGACTTGCCGGAACTCGATATACACTTGCTGGACCGACCCGACCTGGCCAGCGCCGGCGGCGGCGAAACGCCCATCATCGCCATCGCCCCGGCGATTGCCAACGGGGTATTTCATGCCACTGGCACTCGCATCCGCCGGATGCCGATCCGTCTGCCGGGAAATGCGCAAGCTTGATTGGGAATAACAAAGATAGCCATGATAAACCGCCAGCCCAAGGACATTTATCAAGCCGTTGTGGAGCAGTGCGACTGCAGCCGTGATTTTGCGGTGGCGACAGTTTTTAAAGCCGTGGGTTCCACGCCCTGCAAAGCGGGCGCGAAAGCGATCATCGATTCCGGCGGCGCGATCCGGGGCACTATCGGCGGCGGCGCGGTCGAAGCCCAGGCGCAGCGCACGGCCATCGAGGCCGTTAAGACCGGACGTCCGACAGTATTCGACTTCAACCTGGAAGGCAGCGCGGTTAGCGATAAGAATCCGATTTGCGGGGGAATAATGCGCGTGCTGATCGATCCGGTCGCGGCCAGGCATAAGGCGGCCTATCGAGCCGCGTCAGAAGCCCGACAACACCGCCAACGAGGCGTATTGCTGACCACGATCCGCGGCGAGAAGCAGCCTGAGACGGAAGTCCGGTTTTTGGCCGAAGGTGCGATTCCTTCTGAATTCGGTTTTCCCAAGGCTGAGTCCATTAGATCCGTTCTGCGAGAGGAGAAAACAGGGATCTTTGTTGCGGATTCATCCCTGGAAGGGCAGCATCTGGAAGTACTGGTAGAGCCGCTGATTCCCAATCCGCTGCTTTTGATCGTCGGCGGCGGCCACATTGGCCGGGCCTTGGCCCTGCAAGCCGATATTCTTGGATTCGATATTATAGTGCTCGACGACCGGCAGGAATTCACCGCCGCTGAATTATTCCCTGAAGAAGTGAGCACTCGCTGCGGTCGGATCGATGAGGAAATCGGCCGCTTACCGATCGGCGGCGATACCTACATTGTCATCGTAACGCGCGACCACCGGAATGATTCCGAAGCGCTGGCCGCCTGCCTGCACAAGCCGGCGGCCTACATCGGCATGATCGGCAGCCGTCGCAAGGTGGAACTGATGCGCAAGGAGTTTGTCGAGTCGGGACGGGCCACGGCGGCCGAGTTCGCGCGCATTTATGCGCCCATTGGGCTGGACATCGGTTCGGTGACCGTGCCCGAAATCGCGGCTAGCATCGCGGCTCAATTGATTGCAGTGCGACGCAAGGGCGCCGCGCCTAGGATTCCAAGCAAGTGAGATGCCCATGATCCATGCCATGATACTCGCAGCCGGGCGATCGCGTCGCATGGGCGCTCAAAAACTCTTATTGCCTCTGGGAGATCGGACGGTAATCGCCCGCATCGTGGACGAGGTGCTTCGCAGCCCGGTGGATCGAGTCTTTGCGATAGTTGGCCCCGAAGGCAATGGCGTCATCGAAGCGATTTCAAATAAGTGTGTCGACTTCGTAACCAATCCTGATATTCAGGGGGAGATGCTCTCTTCAGTTCGCTGCGGTCTTTGTGCGATGCCCGATGATTGCACGGCCGTGCTGGTGGTATTAGGCGATCAACCGGGGATCGCGGCGGATGTCATTGCCTTACTGGTCCGGGCTTTCCAGACCTCCGGCCGCGGAATCGTCGTGCCGATTCATGGAGGCCGACGCGGTCACCCGCTCTTGATGTCCATGCACTACCGCGATGAGATTTTAAATTGTTACCAGGATGTCGGTCTGCGCGGACTGCTCCATGCGCATCCTGAAGATGTTTCCGAGGTCGAAGTTGCCGCCCCCGACGTCATTGAGGACATGGATGTGCCCGAGGACTATGAACGAGCAGTGAGTCTATACAAGAAGAAACTTGAAAAAAAC
>JBEKGL010000614.1:0-2593 GCA_050012815.1 Thermoguttaceae bacterium | reverse complement strand
AACTTCGATCTCGCCGGTGGACAATTTCGGATTGACCGTGCCCTCGGGACGCCGGGCCACCTTGCCGGTAATTAATATGACAAATTCGGAGCGAAGCGTTTTGGCCAATTCCAGAATTTCCTTGCCGCCTTCGGGGGCGAACACGATCTGCACGCGGCCGTACCGATCCCTGAGATCGACAAACAGCACTCCGCTGTGATCCCGATAGCTATCCACCCAGCCGCAAAGCGTTACATGCCGGTCCACGTCGCTCGATCGCAATTCGCCGCAAGTATGTGTGCGCAACAAGGTTATGTCTCCGCTAACAATAATCTTTTTGAAGTATAAGAACTCTCAATTCTAGCCTACGCCATAAGAATCGCATAGTGGTTTATAGGCTGTATTTATATTGGTTATAATAAAATGCCCGCCTAATGGGGGAATTGCGTAATGAAATCTTATACGTAATATGTAGTTCTCCGGGAATCGGAAAACAAACGATCTGTATTCATCAATAAAAAATAATTGGACCGATCCTTTTGTAAATAATCGGGGGGAAACAACCGTGTGGTTTTGCAAGTATCCTGGTCTTGTGTCGCTTTTGGGTCTGATTCTATGTGGCGTGGCTTGTGCGGACCCGGTGGATTTAGGTAAACAATATCCGGCAACGCTCGATTTCTCCGAGCAGTCGCGCGGGCTGGATTGGACTTGCGGGCCGGAGGATATCTGGCGTCTGAAGGAGTTCAGCTACGCCATGGGCAAGGAATTCGGCATCCGGCTTGGGCCATCGCAGGTAGTCTTCGGGCGGCACGAGACGAACGTGGTCTGGGCAGTCATTCTTCCGGACGAACCCGGCGAAATCATTGCCGCCAAACAGGGTAAGGGGGAGCACATTACCAGCGTTTGGCTGCGGTTCAATCCCGCCCGGGTCGCGGAACTATTTCCCGCCGAGAATGTCTTAAGCCAAGGCGATGCGGCGAAAAAAGCACCGGCCCTGCGCATCGCCGCGTACAAGATGAATTCCTGCTGGCAGGCGGGCAATCTTCCCATTATCCCCATGAAAGAGTCGCTCACCTTCGATCTGGAGACCCGGGAAGGGAAGCGATGGTTCGTTTCCCTTGATACCATGGCGGAGAAGTTTAAAATTTTCAAGTCGCTGAAACCCATGCCGGAGCAAAAGCCGATTGACGAGAAAACGGCCTTGGAAGTATTCGATGAGGTCTGGAATGCTTTTGATCGCGAGTATGCGATGTTTGTAATCAAGCCTAATGTCGATTGGGATAAGCTGCGAGAGACCTATCGCCCCCGCGCTGCAATTGCCAAGAACAATCAAGATCTGGCGTCGGCAATTGCCGAAATGCTCAACCATCTGGAAGACCTGCACGTCTACGTCGAGGCCGACGGCCAATACATTCCGGGCTACAACCGCGACCGGCCTCTGAACGCCAATCCAAAGGCCCGCGCGGGCTTGATCGGTGAGATAGCCACCACCGAGCACGGTTTGTTATGGGGCAAGACCGGCGACAGGATCGGCTACATCAGTATCGACAAGTTGACTAACCCGGCGCTGCCCGAGGATTTCGACGAAATTCTCGAAAAGATGGCTGACACTAAGGGGTTGATCCTCGATCTGCGGTTCAACGGCGGAGGTTCCGAACCGCTTGGCCAACAGATTACCGGCCGGTTCCTGGATCGCCCCCGCGTGTATAGCCTGAGCCAATTCCGCAGCGGGCCCAAGCACACCGACCTCACGGCTAAAAAGGAGCGGACCTGCAAACCGGAGGGCCCTTGGCATTATGTCGGGTCGGTGGTGCTGCTCCAAGGCCAAAAAACAATGAGTTCCGCGGAGTCCTTCGCGCTGATGCTAGCGCAGTGCCCCCAGGTTACAACCCTTGGCGACCGGACCGCGGGCTCCAGCGGGAATCCCCGCCACGTCGAGCCGGGGGCGGGGATCGTCGTAAACCTGCCGCGCTGGATCGACATGGACCCGGCCGGCAAGCCCATTGATTTCGTGGGCGTTTCGCCGCAGGTCAAGATCGAGGCCAAGCCCGACGATTTTTCCGGCAAGCGCGATCCGGTCCTTGCGGCCGCGCTGGAGCGCTTGCGCAGCCGTGCAAAGGCGGACCAGGCACCTGCAAAGGTGTTAATCGAAGTTAAGCCCAATCATTGACCGATCGAACTTGATTTGCTAAGATTCCACTATGTTGCACACATCTTGCGTAGCTAGCGGAAGGATTATATTTCACGCTCTAAACCGTGCAAACGCGCGGTAGATCATCGGAGAATTGTCATGGACAAACTTGATATAGATAAAATTGAAAAAATAATAGCAGACAGAAAAAAAGCCTATAAGTTTTTCGCCACCGCCTCCACTGTGTTCAATTCTTTCCTGGAAATGGAAAAACTAACTTATGCCGAGGGCAATATTTCCACAAAAAACAAGCAGTTAATCGCGCTGGGAATTTCTATTTATTCCAACTGCGAATCGTGCATGGAATGTCACATTAGAGAGGCTCTAAACGCCGGCGCTACACGGGACGAAATCATCGAAGCCATAGGCGTCGCCATCGAAATGGGCGGTGGGCCGGCCACCGTTGCAAGCAGATTCGCCATG
>JBEKGL010000613.1:0-2596 GCA_050012815.1 Thermoguttaceae bacterium | reverse complement strand
GGAACAAGCTTCACGTTGTCGATACCAATCCAACTTCGGCCCTGGGATGGATTGTAAAGCTCAATGCCGAGTAAAGAGCCAACGGGTGGCGTCGTGGTTAGAACGCCTGAATCCAATATATATGTCCGCCAACTCGTAGTCGATCCTGACAGGAGGTTTATTGCTGGGGTTCCCTGACTTCCGTCCAGAGTCACTGTATTAGTTGCAATAACCGTTCTCGTAACACCATCGACATAGAAAAGGCTCATCTGTAAGTGCGCCGGTAACGAACTATCTTCGGTCCAGGTGTTAGCCGCATCCACCTGCAACAAAAACTGGTCGTTTTCCTTAATCGTATAGTTCAGAATTTGCCAAACTGAGGGGTCCTTAGTTTGTCCAGTTTCTTTTCCACACAAATAACCGCTATAGACGCCGTCGGTATAACCCGACCACTCTGATGCTACGCCTGAATCATAAGCTGGATAGTCGCTGGTCCAGTAAGGAACATCCGTGAAAGTCCCTTTCGCATTCGTTCCAGCATCCCACATATTATGTTTGCCGTCAGCGGGCGCCTCAAAGCTGCCGTTTGGAACCGGCACTGGTATATAAACTGCCATCAGTGTATTTACCGAGATAAGCAACATTACAGCAAAAACAAAACAAAATAAACATAAGAATTTTTTCACAGTTGTAACCCTCCATATTTCATAAAAAACAGTAGTTCTGTTTTGGCTACACACCAAAACAATTAGTGTTTTGGAATTCAACGGCAGGCGTATATTACCCGACTTGAATTCCACGACGTTCACACGTCACGAATACGGGAATACAATTGCGCCGCAAGAGTCGGCTGAAGAAAAATTCCGGCAGCGCTGGGCACCGATGAATTGCCGATGCCTGTTTCCCAAAACCAGAGGCGCTACCTCGTTTGTTAATTAGAAGAAACAATAGAAATGACGAACCTGGCAGATTGCCCCGGTTCACCCATTGTCGTAATATCCAACATAATATAATAAAAGCGAATTACAAGTACCCCAGATGGATTATTTTTAAAAAAAGGCATCCGGTGTATAGGGGGCCGATCAAAGGGTTGGAAATCATCTATTGAGAAGTTAGTTTAGGACCATTCGGTATCCGATACCTGAGAGACGAACAATTCCAGAAGGCTCCGATTCCTCCACTAGCCTGGAGGGGTATTTGCTTTTTATTCGAGACATTTCAGAGAGGCTGCCAGAATGACATGCCGGGGAAAACGGACTATATGCACATATCATGCACATTTGTCTGGCGATTGATGTATCTCACACATCTATAAGTAGTTACGGCACATATTCCTTTTTTTGGCACGCCGCTTGCTTTTTTCATTTGGCCAATGAACTCGGCTGCCAATTGTGGCCCTTGCCGTGTGTTGGGGTGATAGTTAGACTGTCACCCTTCAGAAGCTCAAAAAAAGGCGAGTGTGTAACTGTCGCCTCAACATGCAATTAAATTAGGAGGAAATCCGCTGTGCCGAAACAGATGGTTTTTGACGATGCAGCCCGGCAGCCTTTGGCCGCGGGGGTAAGCAAATTGGCTCGGGCCGTGGTTAGCACGTTGGGTCCCAGGGGACGCAATGCCGTATTGGATAAAGGGTGGGGTTCGCCCAAGATCACCAAAGACGGCGTGACCGTGGCCAAGGAGATCGAACTGGACGACCCTTATGAGAACCTGGGAGCCCAATTGGTCAAAGAGGCCGCCACAAAGACCAACGACGTGGCTGGCGACGGCACCACCACAGCTACCCTGCTGGCCGAGGCGATTTATAAGGACGGTCTGCGGATGGTGGCCGCCGGGGCCGACCCGATGTCGCTTTCGCGCGGCATCCAAAAGGCCACCGAGGCCGTGACGAAATACATCGAAAAGATGGCCACGCCCATCAATGAAAAGGATAAAAAGGAAATCACCCAGGTGGCGACTATCGCGGGCAACGGCGATCCGTCAATCGGCTCCGTGCTGGCCGACGCCTTCATCAAGGTGGGCAAAAACGGCGTGATTACGGTCGAGGAAGGCAAGCAATCGGAAACTTATGTGGACGTGGTCGAAGGCATGCAGTTCGATCGCGGCTTCCTATCGCCCCATTTTGTCACCAATCAGGACGAGCAATCAGTGGAATTTGAAAAATGCCTGATCCTGATACATGAAGATAAAATTTCCAGCGCCAAGAACCTCATCCCCCTGCTGGAAGCCGTGAGCAAGGCGGGCAAACCGCTTTTGATCATCGCCGAAGACGTGGAAGGTGAGGCCCTGGCAACCCTTGTGGTCAACAAGCTCCGTGGCATTCTGAATGTGTGTGCCGTAAAAGCCCCGGGCTACGGCGACCGGCGCAAGGCCATGCTGGGCGATATCGCCACACTGACTGGGGCGGAGGCGATCTTCAAGGATCTAGGGGTAACACTGGAGTCGGTCAAGATTTCAGATCTGGGTTCCGCGAAAAAGGTGACCATTACGTCCGAGGACACCACAATCGTGATGGGCGGCGGCAGTAAAGAGGCCATCGAGGGCCGGGCCGAACAGATTCGCAAGGAAATCGAGACCACGACCAGCGAATACGATCGGGAAAAACTGCAAGAGCGTTTGG
>JBEKGL010000612.1:0-2600 GCA_050012815.1 Thermoguttaceae bacterium | reverse complement strand
AACTCCACTTCGCTAAGCAGCACTTCGTCGGTATCTTCAACCGGCGGGGCCGGTTGGGCTTTGCGTCCGGCGGCCATGCGATCGATGTCTTCGGCCTTGAATTTCCAGTCCGCGCCGTCGCGATATCCGTGTAACTCGCGGCGCTCCAGCATTTGCCGGACGGCTTCCTCGGTGATGCCGAAAAGTTGGGCGGTTTCTTTAACGCTGTAATATTTTTGGGCCATTATCGCTGTTCCAACAATGATTGGATCTCCTGCGGCAGAGGAGCTTCGTTATTATAATTAGTCATTTGCAGGTCCCAACGGAGATCGCGAACGCTCTTAAGCGCGATTTTGCCGGTATTCGCATCGATCCGATATACGCTCATCACTTTTTGCTTTGGTTCGATGACCGCCAACAATTGCCCTTGTCCTTTATCGCCCGAGGGAATCGGTACGACCATAAGGTCGCCGCTTCCGGCGGGCGCGGGAGCGGATTGCGGGCGTTGGGCAAAAACATCGCTGCGCTGGCCGAAACCGTTCAGCGCCGCCACCATCAGTACCGCACCTATCAGGAGCCCCAAACCAGCCTTTTTCATAACACACCTTTACTTTAGGAGTTAGGGAAGCTGGGGTGCCTAACATACATTCTAAAAGCCCCATTTCCCGATGCAAGTAAAAAATGATCCTAAGGGGGGAATAGCGATCCAAAAACACTTCTTTTGGGTGGTTTGCTTTCGTTTCGTAAGGAAGTTGCTAATCGGATGGCAGGGAAAGTGCCGCAATCTTAATATATTTTCCCCATATTGCCAACCAAGCCCGGCGAGTTTATCGACCCGGCAGGCCGTTTGCAAGGTCAGGTTGGTGGGGGTTTTTGAGCGTACGGGAAAGATGACATGGATTGTTTAGCTCGGTCGCATGCAACCAGTGCGAATGAAGTCTTATCAAATTCCCTTTCCCGGCAAGGTCTTTGCTCATAAAATTGCCATCAGTTAAAAACAAAGGAAGTTTATTCATAGCCACGTATGTTTATGCCGGCCAAGAACCAAAAAACACCGATCGGTCTGTTGCTCAGCGGTGGATTGGATAGTTGCATTTTACTGGGTCATCTGGCGGGCCAGGGTCATGGAGTGCAACCGTTTTATATTCGCTCGCAGTTGCGATGGGAAGAAGAAGAACTGCGGGCGGTGCGGGCGGTTTTGGAGGCCGTGGGGAATAATAAAGAGAATAAAATCGAGCAGTTGGTGGTTTTAGATATGCCGCTTAAGGACCTTTACGGTCGGCACTGGAGCACCGACGGCCAGGGCGTGCCCGACGCACATACGCCGGACAATGCCGTATACTTACCCGGACGCAATGCACTGCTTATAATAAAGGCGTCGATTTGGTGCCGGCTCAACGGGATAGAACAACTCGCCCTGGCCGTTTTAGGCTCGAATCCTTTCGGCGACGCGACCGCGGATTTTTTCGCCGATTTCGAATCCGCCTTGGATCGGGCCACGGGAGGGCGGGTGCGAGTGGTTCGGCCCTTTGCCCAGTTCGACAAGCGGCAAGTGATGCAACTCGGCCGCGACTTGCCGCTGGAACTGACGTTTTCCTGCATTGCACCGGTTAAGGGGTTACACTGCGGATTTTGTAACAAATGCGCGGAAAGGAAAAAGGCGTTTAGACTGATTAACGTACAAGATCCAACAGAGTATGCTATAAATAAATGACAAATGTCGAAGTACGAATGACAAAAGAATGTCGAAGCACAAATGCCTAAGAAATAACAATATCCTTCGTCAATAGAAATTCGGATTTCGTCATTCCCGATTCCCTATCACCTATCACCTATTCCCTATCACCTATTCAATGTTTCGCGTTTCCCGAGAAATCGATTTTTGTTACGGCCATCGTTTGTTGAACTACGAGGGCAAGTGCCGGCATTTGCACGGGCATAACGGCCGGGTGGTTATCACCATCAAGGCCGCATCGCTGGACGATCAGGGAATGGTGCTCGATTTCAACGAGATCAAAACGGTCGTCAGCCGCTGGATCGACGACAATCTGGACCACCGCATGATACTCCGCCGCGACGATCCGGCCGTACCCATGCTGCAAAAACTGGGCGAGCCGCTATATCTCTTGGATGTAAATCCCACGGCCGAGAACATCGCCAAACTGATCGCCGAATACGCCATAGCCCAAGGCATTCCCATTGCGGAAGTGAGACTATGGGAAACGCCGCATTGTTTTGCCACGTATTGCCCGCAAAAGCGGGAATGAAAAAGCTCACTTCAGTCGTGCGGCCGGGAGGCGTTTGAGTTGCTGACTGCGTGGATCGACTTCGATTCCCGCGGACTCCAGAGCGGTTACGCCAAGAATCGGTTCGGCATCGTCATCTCCGAAGATGATTGTGGAACCGACGATGTCGCCCATGAATTCAAGATCACCTGTTGTAATGTCCAGCTTCACTTCCGAACCGTCGGCGAGTTCGTACGTCCGCTTGGCCTTCGGGGAAAGTCCGATCTGTTTGAGATACTTTCCCGGAACAAGCGAATCCCATGCTCCGGTATCAACCAGGAAAAGGCCTTCCCATGTCTGATCCAGACTGGCGGGATTGCGCACCAGAACGGTCAC
>JBEKGL010000611.1:0-2624 GCA_050012815.1 Thermoguttaceae bacterium | reverse complement strand
GGGCAATCAACAGGGCGTCGAGTTGATCGGCCGTGGCGCGCTGGTCGGGCTTCGGCAGGGCGATCCTGTCGCCGATCGTCATGCCGCGTCCTTTCACCTCGATCGCTTCGCTGGGACAAACCGCCACGCACTGCCCACATGCGATACATCCGACGAATTTCCCCAGTCCCGCAACGGCCTTGCCGCCGGTTATGGAGAAAACCTCGTCCGGGCAGATATCGGCGCATTTTCCGCAGCCCGTGCAGGCGGCAATGTCCATAATCGGCCTGCCGTGTTCGTGAAAAGAAAGAGTCATTGCACGCCCTCGCACCAAGGTGATGTTTTAACGGAACGATATCACTATACTTGCGTTCGTAGGCCGAAGCGTGGGAACGAGCTAAAAACCGGTGCCATCCGCGGCTTGAAAATATCCGGAAATCCAGGTATTTTGCCCAGGATTCTGGAATAAGGTCGCATTCATTTCACAACGTCAATATTCTCAAATTCTATTCCATCGTCGCCAAGTGTAAGACAACAGACTAAGGGCGCCTAGGCAGAGAAGGCTAAAAATGGATGGTTCCGGGACCACGCAAAGTATCAAATCGTTATCGGATGTTGACAAGAAAGCCGGCAAGCCGTCGATTAAACCTGAGGTATTTTCTCCCAAGCCACCTTGGATCGTTCCTGCATCTATTAATACATAAGTGCCTATTCCGAAATCCGCACTTGGCGTAAATATGAAATCGGAAAACTGCTGACCCGCCAGCATTAGCTTGGATGATGTCATGGCAATCTTGTCGCTGGCTGTGGGCAAGCCAAGATCGAAGCCCAGCTTTGCGCCGGTTAAGAGGGACAGATTACCTTTCAAAGTGAGCGAACCAATAAGATCGCCCGGGGCAATTTTTCCGCCAGCGTTAACCGTCACCCCGCCGATGGCCCCATTGCCGCCCAAAGTGCCGTTGTTATTGACAATTACGCTGCTGTCGGCGGCAAATGAGCCGTCCAGTAAAAGTACGCCGCCGTTTATGGTGGTGGAGCCAGTGAAGGAATTGCTGGCGATTAGCGTTAAGGTTCCGAGGCCGTTTTTTACCAATGCGCCTGTACCGCTGAGTTCGCCGGAATAAACTGTATTGGTGTTATCGCTGCCGACAGTCAGGGATTTATTGCTGATATTAATAGTCGCTTGACCGCTCATGGAGCCGACGGTCAGATTGAAGTTTCCCAAGTTGAGACTTGCTCCGCTTAATAATTGCATTTGATTAGTGACGACAGTTTTGTCCACCAGGTTGAAGGGTTTGGAGCTGCTGATCGAGTCGTAGTTTTGCACAGTGTAGATGTCCACCAGGTCGGAGTAATAGGGCGAAGTTTCCATTCTTCCGCCGGCGAAAAATACTTTATTTTTAATCGAGGCCGCGGCAAGACCCCAGCGCGCCTGGGAAAGACTTGAGGTTGACCATGTATTGCTTTCCGTATCATAGATGTCCACAACTGCATAGCCGGGCCCGCCGGATTTAGCTCCGCCGGCGAAAAAGATTTTTCCGCCCGCGGAGGCAGCGCCCATGGCATTTCGCCCCACGGATAAAGACGCTGTTGTCCGGGTATTACTGACCGTGTCGAATATATCGACAGCTTTGGTAGGACTCGAATCATCTAACATGCCGCCGGCAAATACTACCTTGCTCCCGGCCGAGGCGGCGGAAAGATAGACTCGCGGCTGAGAAAGAGTCGCGGTGGACCAGACGCCGGTTGTTGTGTTGTAGATATCCACTACGTTGCTAACGCCAGTGCCGCCGTGGTACCCGCCTCCGAAGTAAACCTTTGCGCCGGATGAAGTCGCCGCAAGACCACTGCGTCCCTGTGAGAGGTTTGCTTTGGACCATGTCCCATCGGCCGAATTGTAGATATCCACCACGGAGAAGTCAGAATAACTGACCCCGCCGGCGAAGAAAATATTGCCGCCCGCCGATGCCGCATCGAGGCTAGTTCGTCCCTGCGAGAGTTGCGATTTGGACCAAGTATTAGTGGACGAGTTGTAGATATCCACAACGTTACTGTAATAGGGCGAACCGTTCTGCTCGCCACCGCCAAATAGCACTTTATCGCCCGCGGAAGCGGCTACAAGGCTTTCTCTGCCTATTGAAAGAGAAGCGGTCGTCCACGTATTAGTGACTGTATCATAGATATCAACGACTTTACTGTAGTCATCGGAATATTGTTGTCCACCGCCGAATACAACTTTACCGCCAACTGTGGCAGCCGCTAAAAACGCGCGCGGTTGCGAGAGGTGCGTTGTGGACCAAAGCGGCGACCAGTCGTCGGCACAAGTCATGCCGGCTGCCGCAAAAAACGATAAACCGGCGAAAACCGCCGCAAGGGTATCTTTTACTAAGTTTCTCGACATATTGTATTTCTCCCTGTAGATAATAACTTCTATGTTTGTGTAATATCCCCTTTAAAAAAAGAGGGAATGCGCGCGGATATCAAGCTCAAAAAAAACCAAACAAGGAACGCAGTAGAATTGATCGTCTTCAAGAGATCAATTAAAAATACACCCAAAACTGCCGAACTTTCTCGGGAAGAAAGTCATATTCTCTGGGTATAAACGCTGCCTCAAGGTTAGAACCATAAAAGAATTAAATCCCGCA
>JBEKGL010000610.1:0-2631 GCA_050012815.1 Thermoguttaceae bacterium | reverse complement strand
TGCCTCGGCAGCGTTTAGCGAGGCCTCGGCAAAGGCAATTTCCTGGGGGCGCGAACCGGCCTCCAAATCGGCCAGTGCAAATTCCGCCTTTTGCATGGCGGCCTTGGCCGAGGCTATTTCCTCCTGCCGACTTCCGGCTTCCAATTCGGCCAGAGCGGCCTGGGCGGTCTGCAGATCGGCCGCGCGGATCGCAACGTCGCATTTCAGATCGGCGTTGTCAAGCAGGGCCGCAAGGTCGCCTTTTTTGACCATGTATCCTTCGTCCACGGGCCGTTGGATCACTCGGCCGGGAATTTTGAAACTCACCTCGGTAATTGTCGCTTCGATATTGCCCGAGACACGAATCTCAGAAGATGTACTTGCCTTGTTGCGATTGGTTTGAAACCAATACACGCCGCCGCCCGCCGCCGCCAATAACAAAATCGGTATCAGAATCTTCAGTTTCATGTTTCATTGAAGTTTTTCTAGGTGAATCTGGATTCACATCATGCCGACCATCACTGCTTCCCATCAGCAGGAACAATTGCGCTAAGAACCATCTCCCATGCCCGCGCGGCATGACGTGTCACGTCAAATCCGCCTTCGGTCAAATGCCATAAGATTCCGGCCGGCACGACAATGCCAAAGACCATCATGGCCACGGTGGCCGGATCAAGATCGCCACGTACGGCGCCTTGCTCTTGTCCGCGGCGGACTATATCGGCCACTTGGCCGGAGTATTGGCGAAAAATGTTCAACACTTTTTCTTTTAATTCCGGGTGCCCGCCTTGAAAATCGTCGGAAAAGATGATTCGCGGAATCGCCCGGCCTTCCCGTATAAAGCGGATGTGCCGCATCAATATGTCATGAAGACATTCCAGCGGATCGGGATGCTCCTGGCACGCGGTCCGGATATTATCCATCAATCGCTGCTTGATCCGATCCAGCACGGCATGGAGAATCTCGGCCTTGCTATGAAAATGCCGATAAATGCCCGACGGCACCAGTCCGACCCGCCGGGCAACGGCCGCCACGCTCAGCCGCCGCAACCCCTGGGCGGCGACCAATTCGAGGGCAGCCTCGGCAATCTGCTCCCGGCGAATTTGCGTATCTAATTTTTCTTCGCTCATGGACGGCCTCTAATGTGATTATACATTCACAATAGCCTGTGGTCAATTACGCAGATTACCCTTCTTTACAAAAAAATAGATCTTTCCAGACTTGTTCCCTCTCCTTTTTGAGGTGGGTGGGGGGGAGGGCGGAATTGCCAATAACGGTACTCTAATCTAATTCACTACGAAAACGCGAAAGAACGAAAGAACGAAAAATATCTAAATTCTGGAGTTTTGTGATTTCGTCCTTTCGCTTTTTCGGGGTGAAAAAAGATTGTTTTATATGTAGTCGTTATGGTCTTATTGCAGACCTATTAAGAATTGCAAAAATGAATCATTCTTTGAAAAATGTATTCTGTTCTTGCGTTATAATGGTATTGCTATAATACAGGAAGATTGAGTTGCATGAAGCAAGATGAACAACCATAAAAACAAGCACATTCGGGAGGCGGTGGACTATGCGTTGGAGCAAGGCTGGCAGTTGGTAATAGCCGGGCCGCGAGCGCATATTTGGGGTATGCTCTATTGCCCACGCCACGACCGCTCCGGATGCCAAAAGGCCGTTTTTTCGACTCCACGCATTCCAGAGGCCCATGCGAAAGATATCCGCCGAGTTGTTAATCGCTGCCCGCATTGAAAGGAGCTAATCGTGAAACTATATGAATTTACTTTGGTACTCGCCAAAGATACTGAATTGACCGAGGAATTGGCCGACCAATTGTTTGAGGTTGGGTGTGATGACGGTTCGCCAGGCATGACCTGTGGCGTGGTATACATAGATTTTCACCGCGAAGCTGATTGTCTGGAATCCGCTATCCGCTCGGCGGTTGCCGACGTGCAAAAGGCGGGATGTACGGTGGAGCGGGTGCAAATCGAAAGCGATTCGCCTTTGCTCGCTAAAACCGACACTCAATAAAGATCGGACCTAGAAGATCAGGCCAAGCTTACTCAAGCGCGTTTCGGTTTCGGCCATTAAGGCGTCTTCGGCCGCTTCGTCCGCGGCTTCGTAGGTTGCCGAAAGCCGCAAAAACGCACCTGCGTCGTCCCATGGCACGGTGCAGATCGAATGTTCGGTAATCAAGTATTGACTGCACTCCTCGGCCGTGGCGAACCTCTGTCCGCCGGTTGTGCCCTTTGGAGTGGGCACATATAGAAAATACGTTCCGCCGGGCATTTGACATTTAAAGCCGCAACGCCGCAGTGTTTCGACCAGTTTTTTGAGCCGGCGCTCATATTTTTCCCTGGTGCGGCGGGGGATTTCGGCATCGTCCAAGGCCGTGATTGCCGCTCTTTGGATGGCGATGAACTGGCCGGAATCGCAGTTGTCCTTAACGTCGGCAAACGCCCGGACCAGCCGTTCATGTCCGCACACCCAGCCCAAGCGCCAGCCGATCATGTTCCAGCCTTTTGATAAGGAATGTACTTCAACGCCCACTTCCCGGGCGCCGGGCACTTCCAGAAAACTTAGCGGCCGATGTTTATAACTGAGCATCAAATGGGCGGCATCCTGGACGACCACGATCTGGTTCGACAAGGCAAA
>JBEKGL010000609.1:0-2643 GCA_050012815.1 Thermoguttaceae bacterium | reverse complement strand
GAACTCGATGGGCATTTGCAAACCGCTGCCCGCAAGCTCCGATAGCTTCTTCAAATTCGTGGCGTCGATCAACTCGCTCGCCACGTAAAGGATCGGACGCCCGCGGCGCATCAATCCGGCCAAAAGCCTGCCGGTCTCATCCGAAAGTCGGCCCGGATGGTCCAGCAGGATCAGATCGGCCGGGGCCAATGCCGCCTGGTCCGCCGCCGACGGGTCCAAACGCAGCACCGTGGCCGACGCCTTTTCCTTCATCTGCCCGTCCGGAACCAATGCACATTCCAGAAAATGGCTGGACGAGGGGCGCTGGGTTGCCGGCTGGCGGGTCAAAATCGCGTATGTCGGCTTGGGCCGGACGTGAATGACAAAGGGATAAACGTTGTCGGCGCCCAGGGCGTCGTCGATTCCCACAAGCCGCGCCTCGCCCGATTGCCATCCCGCGCCGCGAATGTCGATTTCCTCGGTCAGAGTGGTTGATTGCCCGGCCGGACACATCCCGGAAATCCGCCGGCTCGCGTCGCCCAGGACAACTTCCACGCTTACTTTCCGGGCAAGCGGCGAGTAGTTGCCCACTTCGATTTCCAATTGCACGTTGCCCGAGGTGGATCGCGCGGTTTGCCCTTCCACGCGCAGAATCGCAAAATTAGGCAACGTCTTAGCGGGTGCGGTCGATTCCAATTGGATTTGCGTATCGGCGGGCAGGACGGAGAAATCGGCCTTGGTCCAATTCGAGCGTTGAAAATCGCTGACCACCACCAATTCGCGCCGCCGCCGGTCGCCGGCCGAGGCAGGCGCCAACATCCGGGCCGAAAGATCCAGGGCCCGGGCAACGTCCAAGCGTTGCGGCAATGCACGGCATCGGGCCAACTCCTCGCGCAAGGCCTCGAAATTGGTCGAGGGACCGTCGAATATCGCCTCCGACCGCGCGCCGGCGACTATCAGATTGGCCGCCAGTCCGGGCCGATAGCGCAGATAATTGGCGGCCATGGTCCGCGCACGCTCGATCTGCTCGACCGCGCCATCCGCCGCGCCCATGCTCTGACTTACGTCAAGGATCACAATCCGAACCGCGTCGCCCGCTTGAACGTCGGATATCAACGAACGGTTTCCCCATTGCGGCCGGGCAACCGCCAAGGCGATCATCAACACGGCCAGCGTACGCAACGCCAACAGCAAAATGTCCCGAAACCGATGCCAACTGCGGCGCTGGCGCACGGCATCTTGCACGAATCGCAGGGTCGATAATGGCATCCGTAGCGGGCGCGGCCGGGTAAGAAAGTGAATCGCCGTTGGCACGCCCGCCGCCAACACGCCCATCACAATCGCCCACGGATGCAAAAACGTCATATACTTCTCGTTAATGAATCGAAAATTGCATTGCTATTGCGTCAATCATCCTAGCGCGGCTTACGGCCGCAACTAAAAAGTTCATAGTAGTCGTGAAGTCGTAGGTGGTTATCAGTTTTCGGTTTACAGTTTTCAGTTCTACGTTCTGCATTCTGAATTCTGCGTTATCCCGCCCTTTCCACTAAAAATTCTCCCAGGGTATGCAGATATGAAATTGCCGTCGATACGCGGCGATAGTCGCACCCGCCGGCCAAGGCGAACTGCCGGACCATCGCCAGGTGCGCGCCGAACCGCTCCCGATATGCCGCGCGGATCTCGCTTGGTGAACAGTTTATCCGCCCTTCGTTTTCCATGCCCTCGAAACGATAGGCCATGCCATCGGGCAACCGCTCCTCGAGCGGATGAACTATGTGCAGGACGACGATATCCCAGCCGCGATGCCGGAACAATCGCAGCGCGGCGAACACGTCCTCCAGGTCTTCCATCAGGAAATCGCTCATCAACAACAGCACCCCGCGTCGCTTGGATTGCTCGAACAAGTCGCGCAATCCGCCGGCCATGCGCGTGCAAGGAGCGGCGACGATGTTTTCCACGATTTCCTGGAGCCGTCCGATGTGCGACGCGGTCGCGCCCGGGGGGAGCATTTCCCGCAGCCCGCCGTCGAACACGGCCAATCCCGCCTGATCCTGTCCCCGGCTTATCACGTGCGAAAGCGCCGTGGCCAGGTATTGCACGTATTCCAACTTGGAACCGGCCGAATTTCGCGGGCCCTCGGCCCCGAAACGCATCGATCCGCTGGCGTCGACGGCCAAGGTGCAATGCAGATTGGTTTCTTCCTCGTGCAAGCGGACGAATGCCTTGCCGGTGCGGGCCAAAACCTTCCAGTCCAGCCTGCGCAAATCCTCGCCGCCGGTGTATTCGCGGAAATCGGCGAACTCGCCGGCCCCGCCCAGTTGCCGCGACTGGTGATAGCCCATGAAAGTGCCTTCCACGCGCCGGCGCGTGGAAAAACGCAGATGCGCTAGCGCCGTAAGCGCGCGTAGGTCCAAAAACCGGCTGGTCCAGGTGGAGTTCATGCCGCCGTTTCTTTCAGTAAATGATTTACAATGTCCGCCGATGTGATCGAATCGCCCACCGCCCGATGATTCACGATGATGCGGTGCCGCAGAATGGGCAAAGCCACCGCCAACAGGTCTTCCATGATCGGCGCGGACCGGCCGACCAAAAGCGAGCGGGCCTTGGCCGCCAGCACCAGGTTTTGCGACCCGCGCGGGCCGGCGCCCCAAGCCACGTAATCGC
>JBEKGL010000608.1:0-2648 GCA_050012815.1 Thermoguttaceae bacterium | reverse complement strand
ACCCTTTTTGCCAACGGCGGCGCCACTACGGTGGTCAATACCGCATCGATGGTGCCCTATAACGTATGCACTATTCTGCAGATTCAGTATTACCTCGCCTCAGTCAACGGCGTCGCCAATCCCAATGCTCTCTATTTAATCAAGACAGGCGACAACGACGCGACATATGTCAATGGTAAAGATATAACGTGGCTCGGCACGTACCCCAACTATCTGAGCGATGGGGCAATCGGCCTGGCAGAAGCAGTCGCGAGTCTGCAAGCGGCCGGGGCACGCACTATCGTCGTGCGGAATTCTTATGACTCTGCCCTTTTTGCCGGTCCGGGTGGTGATATCGCTCCTGGCAACGCCGAATTTTATCAGCGTTCAGTTACGCTACATACATGGGAGTGGGCGTACCTGCATGTGCGGGGCGTACGCTTCATTCCCGCGGACAACGACAGTTTATTCAGATACGTGGCACACAATCCATGTTCATTTGGTTTCGACCGCAATTCGGTGCAGGCGGCTTATGCTCCTTATGCCAATCCTCACGTCACTGCCTGTTTTGACATTCTCACCCCCGACCAACAGGAGCACTTTCTGTTCATCGATGGCGTACACCTGACCACGGCGGGCCAGACCATCGAGGCGGATTACACTTACAACCTGCTTATCGCGCCGAGCGAGATTTCCCTGTTGGCGGAAAGCGCAGTGCAGAACGGCTGGGCGCATGCGGCCACCATCCAAGGGCAACTCGATCCCTGCGGGCAACATTGCCAGCCATGCGGCAGGAACGTCTGGACCAGCGCTGGAACCTACAGCTTGAATGTCGGCAACGCAACAGGATTGCCCAGTGATTCCGGCACCCCTTTCGGCGGCACGGTGGGCATCGATTATCAGACGCAGGACGGGATTAAATTTGGCGCGGCGTTTACGTCGGGCAGCCAGGTACCGGGGTTCTCCACGGGCGGCCACTTCAGTCAGGTAGACGAGGCGCCGAGCCTGTATGTCGGCTACGTGGGCGGGCCGGTGTGGGGCAACGCAGTGGTGAGCTATGACCTGTTTCAGTACAATATCCTGCGCCCAGTGCCGCTGGGGATCTTCACCGACGAGAACTACGCCAACACCACCGGACAGTCTCTGGAGGTTGCGTTACGCGGCGGTTGGAATTTAAGTATGGGCCGGTTCATCTGCGGCCCGGTGGCGGGCCTGATGCTGCAACAGGTGCACATCAATGGTTTCACAGAAACCGGCACTAGCGGCATCACTGCCCTGTCGTTTGACAGCCAGACGCGGGATTCGCTCGTCACCCAACTCGGCTGGCGCATAAGTATGGACGGGGGCCGTTTGCGGCCGTTCGCGGAAGCGGACTGGAACCACGAGTGCGCCGGCAAGAACCGCACGATAACTACCTCGCTCACCTCGGTTGGGGCCCCGTCTTACACCATGGACGCCGTTCCGGTGGTCTCCGATTGGGCCACCTCATCGCTTGGCGCATACTACGAACTCAACTCGCGGGTAATGCTGCGAGGCGCGGCTTCGGCGATGTACATTAATCCGCAGATGATAACCTGCGGCGGCGAGTTCAGTCTGAACTTCTGTTTCTAAAAGGCAGTCCCGTTTCACTGCTACGACGGATGGCGGCAAGCTCGTTTGCATCCGGAGTTTTGTGGACGTATGCGGACCAACATCTCTGACGTATCGCTGCACGGCTACCCAAAGCTTCATAGGCCACCGTCGGATCAAGCAGCGAATCAACACGATCGTTACCGTGACTGGCAAAGCTGCTCCAGCGATACTTGCCCGCATGTTCCGCCAGCTTTGCACGCAACGGATTTGCTTCGATATACCTTAGGTCGCAAAGGTCGAGACATGGCAATAACTTAGCCGATTTTTCCCTACTTTCAAGAGAAAACAATTCTGCCCCCTTTTTGTTCGCAAGAAAGAATCACGAAACGGCCCACCCTTTTAGGGGGAAGGATTAAGCAAGATTTTTAGGATTGGAATACAAGAGGGTAAAAAATACGCTCTTTTGGGTGGTTTCTGAAAAGTTTTTTTCTTTTTGGCATTGGGGAGGGCATTTTTCAGGAACAGCCGCCTTGCATCAATTTCGAGCTTGGTTATATTAAGAGATTCGCGTGGATCGGCTCGACCGGCTAGCGTAGCTCAATCGGCAGAGCAGTTGATTTGTAATCAACAGGTTGTGGGTTCAAGTCCCTCCGCTAGCTCGTATTGGAAACCCCTGTGAAAAAGCCCGGCGAATTGTGTGTTTTTATTCACCCGCTTTTGTGAGCGGGAATTTTATTAGTAATCAGGATTATTACTGGATTAATGAGGGGGGTTTCCCGAGCGGTCAAAGGGGTCAGACTGTAAATCTGATGGCAATGCCTTCGAAGGTTCAAATCCTTCACCCCCCATTGTGAATCACGAATGACGAAATTCAAATTACGAATGGTAACACGAGCAATGGAACTTCGGCATTCGTCATTTGAATTATGTCCTTCACCCCGTGCGGGTGTAGCTCAACGGTAGAGCCATAGCCTTCCAAGCTATTCACGAGGGTTCGACTCCCTTCACCCGCTTTGCGGGCAATGGGGGGAAAAATAAAAAAAGGAGAATAAACACCGGAGTGCGGCGGTTACATCGCACTTGAAAACAATGAGGGC
>JBEKGL010000607.1:0-2657 GCA_050012815.1 Thermoguttaceae bacterium | reverse complement strand
GTGCGCGCACCCCGTGTAGCAGTTCAGCGAATAATCGCTTATCGAACTTTTGTTCAAAATCGTCTTGCACACGGTTTCGCGCACGACAACTCGCGGAAGATCTTCACACCGGGCAATCGACGAATCAGGACTTGAAAACATTTATGCTAACCGAATTCTAATGGTTACTTTGGCAATCTGGCGCACAAATTACCGGTCGCCGGATGGCAGGAGATCGGCGATCTTGCCGACACACTCGACAGAGCCGTCTGGCCCCGTCCTCCGTGGCTGTTTTTTCAATGAAAGGTCGCTCATGGTTCTTTCTTGAAAAAAAATATAAAAACTATCGAGGAAATTGTTTATGTTTTACTTAAAACATGACAAAAATGTTGCAATTACGCAGGTTTTTGATTAACATAATCTAATAGATAAGTGTAATAGAGTAGGCAAATTATGTAAATGTTTATCGTCAACGAAGGATAAGCGACGGCATTTGACAAGGTTCATCGCGGTTATCTCGCGCCCACCCTTTTGCCGCAAAGCACAACACCCGGGAAGGAAATCATGTTTCGTTTTTTCAGGAAACATCAAGGATTGAAATCGGAAGCATCCTCCCGGGGGAAAAGGAAATCTTCTTTTGCCTCTCGCAACCGCGAGAGCCGGCTGAAGTTCGAAACGCTTGAATCCCGCTGGCTGCTGGACGGCACCATGCTGCTGATCAGCGAGTTCATGGCCGAAAATACCAAGACTCTTGCCGACGGCAACGGCAAGTACCCGGACTGGATCGAGATTTACAATCCCAATACGAACGCGGTCGATCTTGCCGGCTGGCACATGACCGACAATGCCAATAAAACCACGAAGTGGCCTTTGCCGTCGATAACGCTCCAGGCGGGCGGATATTTGGTTGTATTCGCATCCGGCGAAAGCACGGTGAACTACGTCGACTCGCTGGGCTACTACCACACCAATTTCAAGATCGACAAAGAGGGCGAATATCTAGGACTTTACCGCCCCGACGGCACTGTGGCCTGCGAATACTCTCCCACGTTCCCGCAGCAGGTGGCCGACGTCTCCTACGGCGTCGACACTACCGTCACTTCGACGTCGCTTGTCGCAGCCGGCGCATCCGCGAAGGTCCTTGTGCCGACTACCTCAAACGGCGGCAGCACGCTGGGATCGACCTGGGAAGGGGCGAGCACGACTTTCGACGACAGCTCTTGGACCAGCGGCACGACTGGCGTGGGCTACACAGGCACGTTATCGGCGGTGGAATCCTCTTATTTGAAACTCCGCTTGAACGCCGATTCGTACTCGGCCATTGTCACCGACACCTCCGGGGCCGGGCATAACGGCACAAATGTCGGCAGCAACGTATCCTGGGTCTCGTCATCCACCGATACGACGGTCAATCCGCTTTTACGCCACGGCGTAATGCAGTTTGACGCCACGAAGAATGACCAGGTTACGGTGGACGTCAACTCCGATTTTAATGGTTCCACCTCGGGCACGGTCTCGTTCTGGATGAAATCCTCGGGCACAAGCGGCACGGGCAGCGAGGGGGCGGTGCTTTTCGACCTGCGTTCCTCGCGCGGCCTGTCGATCCTGCAGACCGACGCCGGGAAAATTTGCGTTCACGCCTATCAGCAGGGTAATTCCACGGCCGTCAACACTATAACCAGTTCGGCTTCGATAAGCGACAACCAGTGGCACCTAGTCACGGTGTCATTTACTCAGACCCTCGGTGGCACTTGCGCGATTTACATCGACGGAGTGCCCGACAGCCAAGGCACAAACACCGCCGCTTGGAATTTTACCCAAACCCAGGGCATCGCCATCGGGCAGTCCTTAAGCGCTTATACCAAAAACTGGCGTAAGTACAACGGTTCGCTGGACGACTTGCGTTTCTACAGCAACTACGTATTGACGTCCACGGAGATAGCCAACATTTACAACGGGACGGACGAAGCCGTGGACTCTTCGGACGTAAGTTTGAACGTCCTAAGTCAGATGAAGGCGGTCAATTCGTCGGTCTTCATCCGCATTCCATTCACCGTTACCGATATAAATGCATATACGAGTTTGAAATTCACTATCCGGTACAACGACGGTTTCGTCGCCTGGATCAACGGCGTGCAGGTGGCCGCAGTGAACTCCCCCACGACGCTGGCCTGGAATTCCGCCGCCACGGCCATAAGTTCGCCCGGACGGGAGCAGGTTATCACGATTACAGTCACTTCGGGCATGCTCCGGGCGGGGACCAATATCCTCGCCATACAAGGATTGAACAACGCCGTATCCGACGCGAATTTTCTAATCATGCCGCAGCTCGACGGAATCAACATAGCGAACGTGAAAATGTATTTAGCCACGGCCACGCCGGGCGCGGTCAACAGCGCCGGCAAGACCGACCTCGGCCCCTTTATAACTGACGTGACCAACAGCGTCGAGCGCCCGGCGGGCGGCTCTTCCAGTCAGCCGCTAACGATTACCGCCCACGTCGCCCAAACCATTCATTCGGTAAGCACCGTGCAACTCGCCTACCGCATAATGTTCGGCTCCGAAACGCTGGTGACCATGTACGACGACGGTCCCTCCGGCGGGCACGGCGACGCGGTGGCGGGCGACCTGACTTTTACCGCGCTGATTCCCACCACCTCGCTCATCGCCGGCCAGAT
>JBEKGL010000606.1:0-2668 GCA_050012815.1 Thermoguttaceae bacterium | reverse complement strand
GTGAACGTGTATACCTCCGGCAATGAGGCCGAGTTGTTCTTAAACGGCAAATCGCTGGGCAAAAAGAAAAAGGAGCAATATCAATATCGTCTGCGCTGGGACGACGTGAAATACGAGCCCGGCGAACTGATGGCCGTGGCTTATAAGGACGGCAAGCCCTGGGCCGAGGCAGTTACAAAAACCACCGGCCCGGCGGCAAAACTCGTCTTGCAGCCCGACCGCGGCGAATTGCACTCCGACGGGGCGGACCTGTCTTTTATCACGGTTTCAGTGGTCGATAAAGACGGGCTGATGGTTCCGCGCTCTAAGAACCGCATTAAATTCGAGATCGAAGGGCCCGGCGAGATCGTTGCCATTGATAACGGCGACGCAACCAGCCACGAATCGATCCAATCGAAGGAATATAACGCCTATAATGGATTGTGCCTGGTGATAGTCCGCTCCAATGCGGGAAAAACCGGGGCAATCACGCTCAAGGCCCAATCCGACGGACTGGAAAGCGCGGCCGTCGGAATACTAACAAATCCGGGAAATTATCCTATTGGCTCCCCGGATCTTGTGCCGGTCAAGCCCGCTATCGATCCGTTGAAATAATGATTAACTCAAACTGTAAAAACATAATCCGCAATGAGACTTTGAATGCATTTTTTTACCTAGCCCAGGCGTTTACGCGGGGTTAGGAAAATTCGATCATCCCTTTTTTATTTTTTACCTAGCCCAGGCGTTTACGCCTGGGTCCGAGAGCCGTTAATATACTTTTATGTCAACCCCGTTTACGGGGTTCATCTAGTCCGGACTTCAACCGCTTCAATCGCCCCTAAATGGGCTATACGAAAGGAATTGCGGGATTATCTCAATCCCAGGCGTAAACGCCTGGGATTGAGAAAAGTTCATCCACATTTACTGTTTGAGTAATTAAAACATGAAGTCGCTTTGCTTTTGGTTTTTGCTGCTTGCGGCAGCAGTCGGCGAATTCGTTTCCGCCGCCCAGCCGGCCTCGGATGACCAGACCGGCAAAACGGCGGCAAAACCCCTGTTCCGCGATCCGGTGTACGACGGCGCGGCCGACGCCTCGCTGTGCTTCAACCGCCGGGAGCACAAGTGGTTCATGTTTTACACCAACCGCCGCGCTACTTTGCCCGACGCCAAGGGCGAGTCCTGGGTGCACGGCACGCGCATCGGCATTGCCGAGTCGGCGGACAACGGCGTCACCTGGAAATACCGGGGAACGGCCGACATCGACTACGGCCAGGACGATTACACGCACTGGGCGCCCGAGGTGCTCTACCACGACGGCGCGTACCACATGTTTCTTACAATCGTGCCGGGCACTTTCACCAATTGGAACGCCCCGCGGGATATCATCCACCTTACTAGCAACGATCTGCTCAAGTGGAAATACCGGTCTACTTTGAAACTGGCGTCCGATCGCGTGATCGATCCCTGCGTCATTCAACTTCCGGACAAAACATGGCGGCTGTGGTACAAAAACGAGCGCGATCACAGTTACATCTACCATGCCGACAGCCCGGACCTGAACAATTGGACCGATCGCGGCGTCGCCGTAAGCGACCAACACGGCGAAGGGCCCAAGGTTTTCCGCTGGAAAGACCATTACTGGATGATTACAGACGTATGGCAGGGGCTGGCCGTGTACAAATCGGACGATTGCCTGAAGTGGACGCGGCAAAAAGGAAATCTGCTTGCGGATCCCGGGCAAAGTCCCACCGACAGGTCCAAGGGCCAACACGCCGACGTGGTCGTAGCCGGCGATCGGGCTTTCATCTTCTACTTTACCCACCAAGGCGGAAAGGACGCCCTGCCCGACAATCCTTACTCCAGTCGGTGCACGGTGATCCAGGTTGCCGAACTTCAGTACAAGGACGGCCTATTAACCTGCGACCGCGACAATCCTACGCGCGTATTTTTGCCGGACCCGGAAAATCGCAATAAGGAGCCGTAATAGAATAACCCATGCAATTTATTGTGGTGCAGGCGTCCCGCCTGCATTTTGGGCAGGCGAGTCGCCTGTACCACAAAATCCAATCAGAGCCGGGCCGTGTCGGCCCGGAGATTACGGCTTTTTACACCGGTCGCAAGCGACCGGGCTAAACGGTCAAATGGAGTAATATCTCATGCACTCGACAATTGCACGGAATCGTTTTTATGTTATTTTTGCCCTTTTCACGCTGATAATGTCCTTAAGCATGATCGGGTTTGTCAGGGCGCGGGCCGTTCTTGCCGCCGAAGAGAAATCCGCTGCCGGGAAGCCGCCGGCTTTTCTGGACTGGGCGTTAAAGCCGCCCATGGGCTGGAACAGTTGGGACTGCTTTGCCACCACCGTCACCGAAGCCCAGACCAAGGCCCATGCCGATTACATGGCCGACAAACTCGCTCCCTACGGCTGGCAATACGTGGTCGTCGATATCCAATGGTACGAACCCAATGCCAAGAGCTTCGATTATCGTCCCAACGCCAGGCTGGTTCTGGACGAGTGGGGGCGCCTGCTTCCGGCGGTCAATCGTTTTCCGTCGGCCGCCGGCGGGGCTGGATTCAAGCCGTTGGGCGATTACATCCACGGCAAGAAGTTGAAGTTCGGCGTGCACTTGCTCCGCGGCATCCCGCGCCAGGCGGTCGAGAAAAATACGCCCGTCAAAGGCACATCACA
>JBEKGL010000605.1:0-2674 GCA_050012815.1 Thermoguttaceae bacterium | reverse complement strand
GAGAATTACGAACATATTATGAAGTATGTTTACCACGTCCGCCTGCGCGACACCAACAAAACCCAATTGCAGGTCCGCGTCGGCCAAGGCGAAGTGGAATACGGACGCCTGGTCAACCAACTCCACAAGGTCCGCTACGATCGGGCGCTGTGCGTCGACATCGCTCCCATGCCCGAGGTCGATCATCTCGCCGAAATGCGAAAAATGCGGCTCCTGCTGGAAAGCCTGCTATAGAATCTTCCCCTGGTTCCCACGCTCCGCGTGGGAACCAGGAAAATTCATCCCTCATCCCTCATCCTTCATCCTTTCAATACTTCCCTTGCACAGCCTCGCCGCCGTTGCGGGAAAACAAACCTTTTATCACATCCGGTGCTATCGAACTGGGCAGCGAACGCACCGATCCGTCGGCGAAACCGACCAGGAAAACATTTGGATACAGTCCGACCAGGCCTTTTAGCGGGTTATTGTCGATCTCAAAATCGTCAGGCTTGGTCCAGGTCACGGCCTTGTCGTCCGATGCCTCGACAATGGCTATCGTATATGCCGTGCCGTCGGTAATATCGGCGATGCGAACGCCCTGCTTGCCGGGAAACACCGTGTTCTCGCCGCGCACCGTAAGGTAATTGGTTTTGCCCTGGTCTGCCTTGCTGTTGGGACTCCTGTACTCCGGGGGCATGGTGGCGATAAGTTTTTTGTTGTTTTCACTGTCCCAAGGCTCATCCAGATGAAATTGGTTGTACATACTCCCATATTCGAGATAGGGCAGAATGAGCACCCGCCAACTCAAAAGCGGCTTGCCGTCCTTGTCGGCCTTAAAGGCGGGCGGAAAACGCTTGTTCGCGTCGTGATAATTGTGCATGGCAAGCATGATTTGCTTCATGTTGTTTATCGACTGATTCATCGAAGACGCGCCCTGTGCCGCCTCGCGCGCGGTTGGCCTCCAGGACAGGAGCAGCGCAGCGGCAACGGGCGCCGACTGAGTAATGCCCAATCCAGGCAGGGGAGACCGCTCGGTGATCTCGATGCCCGATTTCGTCCGCCGCACGGAGGAAATTAGCGGCGTTAAATGTGCGCCGATCGCGTTTTGCGGCGGCAACAGCGAAAGGTCCAGCTTGATGCCCTGCGGCTGTAATGCGGCGGCCATCATAGGCAGCGAGGAATAAATCTGGTTGAACGTTTGTTGTGTGTTCCAATAGAAAACAGTCGTCGGTCCGGCTTCGCCCGTGAATAATTTTGCAACCTCCGGCGATTGGGCCAAGGACTTGAATTCCGCCGGTCGGGAAAGATAGGATTGCGCGCCTTGAAATCCACTCAGCGATACAACGAGTTCCTTTTCCGTCAAACACCAAGATATGGGAGGAACTCCGGGCCGGTGAATCTCCAAAACGTAGCTTTCCTTGCCGGCAACTTTGTCCTTTATGAGCTTCGGGGCCGACTGAACGTGCTTTGCTACTTCCTCGAATGCGGCTTGAAATTTTTGAACGAGTTGTTCCTGGGCCTTAGCCGCCTTTTGATAGTCTTTTACACCAACGACGACAATCATCTCGGGCATGCTTCCCATGGAGGACTTGACATACACGGTCGCGGCATCGCCAAAGGGGGCCAGAATATCCTGGCTTATTTTCAGCCCCAGTTGCGATTCCGCTGTATCGATGTCGCGTCGTATGTAGTCCGCTATCTGCGGCGGATACGCCTTTTCGGCCATTGCCACATAAGCGTCAAAAACGCCGGCGGGATTTATCTTGACGGCCAAAGCCGTGGTGGCGTCTGCCGGAATGGAGGCCAGGTCGTCGGCCGAAAGCGGCTTGATCGATGCAAACTGCATCAGTCCTTGCGGTTCGCCGTCCAGGGAAACGAGAATCTTGGAAACGAAATTGTTTTGCTCTAAGCCCGTCGTGGTAGCGATGTTGTTGACATTGCTTATTCCCATGCCTTCCAGGTAAACAGCCACCTGCGGCCCGGTCGTGGGAAGAATGATTTTCAACAGGGCTTTGAGGTTGAAATAGCCCACGGTCGAGACGCGTTCGACCGGCAGATCCCGGCGGATTTTTGTTAGCCACTTAGGCGGATTGCCGCCGGCGCGTTTCAGCAGCGCCTCCATCTCGCCCTCGCCCAACGTGACGAGAAAGTATTTTTTATTAAATCCCCACGTGAGCGTATTGCCGGCAAGCTTGGCATTGGGCTCGGCCGTGATGGTCTGAAACGTTTCGCCGCCGATCTCGACCGTCTGGATCATTTGCGGCGGAAGAGTTTTAGAAAGCTCTTCGATCTTGGCCTTGAGCTTCGCGCCATCCTCGCCGATTTTGATCGCCGCCGCCCCGCGGATATTCGGCCCATTAGGGCTCATCTGAATGTCGGAAATATAAACCGCTATGGGCCGGGTTAGCAGCAGTTTGACTAAATCCACCACTTCGTCGGAAGTTACTCCCGGCGGCAGGTTGCTCTGATCCATCGATTTGGACAAACTACCCCGGATCAGTTTTTCGATTTCACCCACGGTTTTTTGCACTTCCGGCTCGGCCAGGAGTTGCTCGGTTTGGTTCGGGCTCTTGGAATCCGGAGCGGCCATGCCGGATGATGACGCATAGAAGAGACATTCCTCCGGCGCGATTTTCGAGAGAAGTTGCGTTTCCGGAAGCGGAGGCACGCCCAAGGGCAATCCCAAGCTTCCCAA
>JBEKGL010000604.1:0-2682 GCA_050012815.1 Thermoguttaceae bacterium | reverse complement strand
GGCATAAAACATTTTATCCGTCTGCTTTGCTATCCGGCATATTAATCGTGGCGGTTGTGGTCCGGCCGGGCGTGGCCGCTGATCCCTGGGATTCCGGCGACAATCAGTCGAACGTAACGCCCGCGGTTCCGACGACCGCGCCGATGTCGAGTTACGACATCATGCGTCAAGTCGTGCCTAGCGCGCCTGCGCAACCGACGGCCGGCAGCCGGCCCGCCTCGTGGCCGGGCGGAACGATTCCGGCAAATCAGCCCGCCGCTCAATCGCCGGCCGCTTCCGCGTCATCGCAAGCGCCGGTGGAGTTATTCGAGGGCACGACGATTCTGGGCCGGGTAGGTTCGGAAGCCATCTTTGCCAACGAAATCACGGGCGCAACGATCGTTTGGAGGAATGGCAAGAAGTCCGAGGGCGGCATTGTTTGCGTCATTATAGACGGCGTGGACGAAATTCTGGAGCAATACAAGGAGAAATACAAGGATAAAATCCCGTCCAGTCAATTGGAAATTCAACGTACAATGATGATCAAAGAGCGTCTGGTAAACCGCATAGAATCCAAAGTAATTTATTTGGACGCGAAACAAAGCTTCCCGGCCGAACATTTTCCAGAAATCGAAAAACAATTGGATAAATTTTTCGAATCCGCCGCGTTGCCGGCATTGTACAAATGCTGCGAGGTCAAATCGCCGAGGGAACTGGATCATAAATTTCGCGGTCGGGACATTTCCCTGGATCGCGTGAAAAAGGGATTTAAAGAATGGGCCCTGAGCCAGCAATGGATAGCACAGCAAATAAAACGCGATGAAGAAATCACCTACGATCAAATGGTAAAGTATTATCGGGAACATCTCAAGGAATTTGAAAAACCCGCCCGGGCACAGTGGGAGGAATTGGCGGTTCTGTTCTCGAAATATCGCGGCAAGGCCGAGGCTTACGACGCCATCGCCCGGTTGGGCAATCAGGTTCTTGCCGGCGTTCCATTCGCCGAAGCGGCAAAAAACGGTTCGCAGGGCGTTACGGCCGCCAGTGGCGGGGCTTATGGCTGGACAACAAAAGGCAGCCTGAAATTCGCGGAAATTGAACAGGCGATTTTCGGACTTCCAGAAAAACAACTCAGCCCGATCATCGAAACCGAAAAAGGATACCACGTTATCCGCGTGACCGAACGGGTGGAAACCGAAACGACTCCCTTCCTTACGGCCCAGGTGGAAATCAAGGAAAAAATCATGCAGGAACGCACGACCAAACAATTGCAGGATTATCTGGCCCGCCTGGAAAATAAAATTTACATCTGGACCATATATGACGGCGATCGGAAGGATATTCGCCTTTCCGAGCGCATGAAAGAAGTCTCTCGCTAGATTCAATTGCCGGCATGGTAAACGGCATTCTCGGTAATAACCATATCCACGCGCACGTCGTGCGGCAGCACGGGGATTTTATCGACCAGTTGACATTCAAATGCCGGTGAAATCTTCACGACGTCGGGCTGCACACATTGCAGGAAACGATCGTAATATCCCTTGCCCAGCCCCAAGCGATAGCCGTAACGGTCAAAGGCCACGCCGGGCACAACGATCAAATCCAATTCGGCCGCGTCCACGCGACGATCAATGCGTGAGAGCCAATCGGGCTTGGGCTCGAGAATTTGCCACGTCCCGGGGCTCAATTCATCCATGTTTTTCAAGTCAAACAGTCGAAGCTCGCGGGCAGTGCAGTATGGTATAACTACCCGTTTTCCCATTTGCCACAACTCGGGTACGTACCGGCGAGTGCGGACTTCGCTGCCGATATCAAGGTAAGTCATCACCGTGCGGGAGCGAGCGAACTGCGGCAACGCCAACATTTTGTCCCAAATTCGCCGGCTTAAAAAATCGGCCTCCTGCTGGGTTTCCCGGCGGGCGCCCACACTCACGCGAAGTTCTTGTTTCTCGCGCAGTATTTTTTCCGTCGAATCCGGCATGATATCTACTTTCCCAGTGAATTCAAAATACCTTCAAACATGGGCCGAGTATTGGAATATGTAAGTTGAAGGGCGCATCTAATTTTCAAGTGATTTTAAAAAATCTTCAAACTGCTTGGCCATATCCGTTTGTCCCATGGATCGGGCAAGTTCCAAACCTTTCCGGGCACAGGCGACTGCATCGGCGGGCCGATGCGCTTGCGCATAGGCCGGCGCCAAACTGACATAGACCTGGATATAATCGGGTTTGATCCGCAGCGCTTGTTCGTAATGTTCGATCGCTTCTTCAGGCCGACCTGTCCGGAGCAGTGCGGTGCCCAGGTTGTTATGGGTTCTGAAATAGTCGGGTTTGAGCCTAAGCGATTGCTTGAAATACTTGATCGCTTCCTGGAGATGATCTGTTTGGAGCAGTACAAGCCCCAGATTATATTGGGCCTCCGGAAAGTCGGGTTTAAGCGCCAAGGCTCGTTCATAATACTCAATTGCCTCCTGTGGCCGACCGGTCAAAGCCAATACTTCACCCAGGTTGTTTTGTGTTTCAGCGTAAGTGGGTTTAAGGCGGAGCGATTCCTTGAAATGTTCGACCGCATCCTCCAGCCGGCCAATCTTCACGAGAGCCATTCCAATGTTGTTATGGGCTTCAGCGAAGTTCTGTTTGAACCGCAGGGCCAGCTCATACTGTTCAATCGCCTCGGACAGCCGGCCTGTATTCAACAATAAGC
>JBEKGL010000603.1:0-2697 GCA_050012815.1 Thermoguttaceae bacterium | reverse complement strand
CCCGGCGCGGACGATCAACGAAAGCCGCGGCGCCGCATTGATGGTCGCCGCCGTGACTTTGGTGGAGCGGACCACGAGAATATCCGTATCGGCAATCGCGCCGGGCAAAGTATCCGCGCTTAGATCGCCGCGGACCTCGACCTGCAAACCGAGTTTTTCCAACTCGCTCACCGTTTCGGAAGACAACTTATCGACAATCATGACTTTCATGGCGCTACTCTCCGAGTTTGACGATTGATTTCCTTTATCTATTTACTGAATTTCAGCGAATTAGTCCCCTCTCCCAAAGTGAGAGGGGACATTGAATTTGAAATTTACAAAACTCCAGTAATTTATCTATTGCGTACATAATTGCGGAATTTGGCCGGCGTCATGGCGAAGGCCTTGTGAAAAACGACGGTCAAATAGTTCGTGCTGTTGAATCCCGCGGCATTGGCCACCTTGGGCAGCGGCAGGTCCGTCTCCAAAAGCAGCCTTTTTGCCCGTTCCAAATGGGCTTGCTGGATCTTTTCGTTCATCGATTTGCCGATCGCGCGGCGGAAGCGGATTTCCAACGTCCGCCGCGAAATGCCCAAGGCGTTGATGATGTCCGTCACCTGGATCGGCCGGCCGGCGTTTTCGTGGATGAATTGCAGGGCGTGCGCAACCTCGATATCTTCCAGGGCCACCACGTCGGTCGATCTTCGCGTTACCACTTGCAAAGGTTCGACCACGATCCGTTCCTGCCCCGACGATCGGCCGGACATCAAGCGATCGAGTAAGGCCGCCGCTTCAAAACCCCCGTGCTCGGCGTTGAGCATGACGCTCGACAAGGGCGGATTGGCCAGTTCGCACAACAGCGAGTCGTTATCCACGCCGATCACGGCCATTTCTTCCGGCACGCTGAGGTTGGCCGCTCGGCAGGCCTCCAACACGTCCCTTCCCCGGTCGTCGTTGCAAGCCATCAGTCCCACTGGTTTGGGCAGGTTGCGGAGCCACTCCGCCATGAGTTTTTGTTCCCGCCCCCATTCCCGCTCGTGCTTGTTTTTCGGCGGCTCGTAAACGTGAGGATTATAGCCCGCTTGAGTGACGTGCTTGATGAAACTATCGCGCCGCCGCGTGGACCAGACCCTGTCGGCAATTCCCACAAAGGCGTAGTTGGGAAATCCTCGTTCCAGCAAATGGTTCGCCGCCAGTTGAGAGGCATGATATGAATCGGAAATTATCTCGCAGACTTTCGACAAGGGACTGTTCGCCGCGAGTTGTTTTTCCGAAAGGTCCAAGGCCACCAGCGGTAATCCCGTGGCCAGAATCGCCTTGGCGACCTTCGGGGTGGCTATCCTGGCGATAATTCCGGTGCCGCCCCATTGTTCCATTTTGGGCAAGGCCTGTTCAAAGTCGCCGGGCGTAATGTAAAACGCCCACGGCCCGTGAAGCCGCGCATATCGCACGATCCCGCGCAATACCCCTCGGCCGTATTCCCGGGATGTTTCTATCAGCAACGCAACTTTGGGTACTCCGCTCATGTTTCTTACCTCATCTGTCCAAGGCGGCGTCCAAAAATAAATCGTGGCGCAGGCCTCTGAGGTTGTGAATTTTTGTAGGGTGCGTGAAACGCACCGCAATCTGTAGGGGATGGTGCGTTTCACGCACCCTACATATTGCGGTCATTGTGACGCATAAACAATAAATTCACAACCTCTCTCGCCTGCCCAGGCAGCCGGGACGGCTGCACCGCAAAACTCCAAAGTTAATTCTGGACAGCAGCTAAGCCAAGGTGCAGCTTTATCAAAAGTTCGGAATCATTATTTCTCATTTTCACACTCTGCATGGGTACCAGGAACCATTACCCATTTTTTTCTCGTTCCCACGCTCCGCATCTCTTTCTCGTTCCCACGCTCCGCGTGGTAACCGGGAATCATTACCCATTTTTCACATAATGCTTTTTATTCTAAATCAAAAGACCTGATATAAACAGAACTATCTGCGCTTTTTCTAATTATTATTGCGCATTATTCCCTCGACTAGGATGCGAATTTCGTATATGATCCATAATAGAGCTTGGCTTTTGGAAAAATATCCGATTTTAGGTCAATACCCGCAAAAAAACCGGGCAATTTGTAGCCGATATTGTTTTAAAGGCCGAATAAAATGGGGACCGGCCCCCGGTACTCCCGCAAAAACGGCTGAAAATGTACACGCCAGGGCACGCGTTCCCGTTTTGTTCGGCATTGTGGCTGGTATGTGGTTATTTGGTGTAGCACGTTATAACCTGTAGTAGTTAAAAAAGGTTGTCCTCCTTACCTGTCGAATGTTTATCCAGCGATATTCATTTGGCCGGAAGTATTTACATTATTCAAAAAACCATGTACTTTATTTACGTTCATCATTATACTTAAAGGAAGAAGGGGAAATTTTTATGAAAACTTTTATGAATTCTCAAAAACGGCGTCCGGCCGCCGCTTTTACACTTGTGGAATTATTGGTAGTCATTGCCATCATCGGAATTCTGATCGGATTGCTCTTGCCCGCCATCCAAAGGGCGCGCGAGGCCGCCCGCAACATGGAATGTGTCAACCATCTTAAACAAATCGGGCTGGCCGTGCAGAACCACTTGTCAGAGCAAAAAACTTTCCCCACCGGCGGCTGGGGTTATGGCTGGGTAGGCGATGCCGATCAAGGTTACGGACGCTCCCAACCCGGCGGGTTCTGGTACAA
>JBEKGL010000602.1:0-2703 GCA_050012815.1 Thermoguttaceae bacterium | reverse complement strand
GCGGGAGACGCTCTTTTCCTGGTACGAACAGATTCAACAAGAGGGGTTGGCGTCGGCCGTGCTGCACGGCGACGAGACGGGCTGGCGCGTGGCGGGCAAAACCCACTGGCTGTGGTGTTTCAACTCTCAGTTATTGGCAAATTGCTTTTACCGATATTACATTTTTCACATAGAGTTTGCAAATTGTCCATAACAGTTTCGCCTCCTTCGCTCCACGGAATTATATGATCCACATGAAGGACAAGACCTGGCTTTAATGCAGGACTATTTCCACATAAACGACATTTAAAATCATCTCTCCTCGTTACAAGGAAGCGCATACGCCAAGATATTGTGCGGGAAGTCTTGTGTTTCTTTCTGTAAAATAATCCACTACTAATATTTTTGCTTTCGTCGAAATTATTTTTTGAATCGTTATTAATATTCTCTTTTGAAACGTTTTGTTCTTTGTTAAAACCTTCTTTCTCCCCTTTATTTACATATTCGACAAAAGCCTCAAGTGCTTTACGCCAATTCCCAAACCGGTTGCTATAAGTGGCAGGAGTTATCTTTGAGGGATGCTCGCTCATCTCTGTCACTGTTGGTTGCCTACCGTAATGAGTCCAAGTGTTTAAGAGATTTTTGAATAAATCCTCATTTGAGTATCTACTTTGCGAGGGAGTTATACTTAGACCGGCTTTTTTTAACGCTTTAGACCAAGAGCCAAATCGACGTTCAATGTTTGTTGCGCTTGATATTTTTTTGTATTTTTTAAACGTTTCCCTACTCAAAACGTCTATACCAGGAAGTTTTGCAATCCTTTGTAACTCATTTATTAGTTGTTCATCTGTATAATAATCCTTTGTTGCGGAAAGTCCGGATCTTTCAAGCGCGGCTAACCAACCATCAAATCTTCTTCTTAGTGTTCCTTCAGAATATCGGCCATGTTTATCATATTCATCTCTAGTTACTGTTTCTTTGCCGAGCTTTTTTGCTACACTAATAAGATCCTTGATTAAATCTTCATCTGAGGAATTGCGATTATCTGGTTTTAATTCAAACTTCATAATTATTCCTATGATGAGTGTCTACCCGAGAACATACGTTTTTGTCTTGCTTTAATAGGAAATTGTGGTTTCTGGGTTTTACTGACCTTTTCATCTGATTTGTTTTCTTCCCCCCATTGACGACGCACTTAACGCGAAACTTAGCATAAATGCAGAAATAATAGACATAAAAAGAAATGATTCATGGCAGATGTTCTTTTTAAATAAGCGGACCGATATCCGCATCTGTCGTGTACCTCACGAATTCGGTCCCGGCCGATCTATTTTACGGTTTTCTTGGATTTCCGTAAACCAACGATCTAATTTTTCTCCGCCATCTGCCCATGCACCGGCAGCTTGGCGGATTCCCTCGCCCAGTGGCAACTTTTGCTGCACAACAGTCCCAGCCAGCGTAAACGCATCCACTTTTTCGATCCGTACCGGCATGATTTTACCCGTCAGTTCTCGCGGGCCGTCAAATACCACAATTCTATCGCAGGCCGTGCGGCCGACTAGTTGCACGGCTGTTTCGTCGGCGGTTTTTTTGCGGCTGACTTTGCTGGGGCCTTCCACTAGTATCTCCACTGTGCGGCCCAGGAACGGTTGATTCTCCTCCAAGCTTACCTCGTTTTGAATCGCTAAAAGTTCGTTGTTCCGCCGACGCTTGACGGCCTCGGGCACGTCGTCCTCGTATAGTTCGGCGGCCTTGGTGCCGGGCCGGGGGCTGTACTTGAAGATGAAGCTGTTTTTGAAACGACCGTGACGTACCAAATCGACAGTCTGCTGAAAATCTTCTTCCGTTTCGCCGCAGAAACCGACGATAAAATCGCTGGTCACTGCCGCGCCGGGAATCGTTTCGCGTATTCTTGCCAGCATTTCGCCGTATTCCTCGACCGTGTAACCGCGCTTCATGCGTTTTAATACTTCGTTCGAGCCGCTTTGGGCGGGAACGTGCAAATACGGCGAGACTTTCGGCAGATCGCGGACCGCCGCCAACAGATCGTCGGTCATGTGCTTGGGATAGTTCGTCACGAATTTTAGACGCTTGATGCCGCCAATCTCATGCAGCCGGGCGAGTAAATCGGAAAGTCGCGTCGTTCGGCCGTTGGCGTTATCGGTGTAACTATTCACGGTCTGTCCGATCAGCGTCACTTCCAGGCAGCCGTCGAAAGCCAATCGGCGGACTTCTTCGACGATTTCGTCAGCCGGCCGGCTCTGTTCCGGTCCGCGCACGCTGGGCACAATGCAATAGGAGCAGAACTTGTCGCAGCCGAACATGATGCGGACCAGGGCTTGATGCGGCACTGCCCGCACGGCGGCGGTGCGGTGCGGATCGAATTTTTGGAAACTATCGCTCACGCTCGAACGAGTGCCGGCCTTGCGATCGAGGCTAACTTCCAAAATCCGGCCCTCACCCCCGGCCCCTCTCCGGGCACCAACCGAAGGTTGGTCGGGAGAGGGGAGAGTTTCAGGACGCGCACCCCCGGTCCCTGTCCGGGCACCAACGGGCACCATGCGAAGCATGGTCGGTTGGTCGGGAGAGGGGAGAATTGCGGGACGCGAGCTTAATTGTTCGAGGATGGCAGGAATTTGCCGCAACTGGCCCGGTCCGACAACCAGATCCACGTGCGGGGCGCGATGGAAAATTCGCTCCTTATCTTTTTGAGCCATGCAGCCC
>JBEKGL010000601.1:0-2708 GCA_050012815.1 Thermoguttaceae bacterium | reverse complement strand
TTCGCGCAAATGGCCGACGTGCAGGATGAAGGCGCCTTCGACCTGCGTGTCGATCACCTCGAAGTGAAAATGCTCGCCGTCGATCTCACCGAGGTCGCCAACTTGTCCGCCCATCTCGCCGTAAAAAGGCGTTTTGTCGAGCACCAGCACGATCGGCCGCTCGTGGTCCAGTTCGTCGATCCGATCGCAGAGTTGCTCGTTGGAAATAATTCCCAAAACCTTCGCGTCCCGGACCTCGGTCGATTCGTAGCCCAAAAACGTGCTGCCGTGCATGGCCTTTTTCAGGGCCTCGAGCGGGTCGTGCTTGAAGACCTGGATTTTTTCCGCCGGTCCGGAAATATCGCCGTGTTTTTTCATCTCCTCCTGGAAACCGGGCCAATCGAAGGTGAAATTCCGCTCGGCGGCCAGGGTTTCGAACAACTCGGGCGGGAAACCGTGGGTTTGGAACATGTCGGCGGCCTCGGCCCCCGAGACCGTGCCGCGATGCTCCTTGCGCATCTGGCCGAAAATGCGTTCGATGCGGTCCAATCCCGCGTCAATGGTCGAAAGGAAATGGCCCTCCTCCTTTTCGATCACATTGGAGACCTTGGCCACGGTTTCGCTCAGCTCAGGATACGGCTCCCGCATCAGTTCGGCCACCGTGCCCACGAGTTTGTGCAAGAATGGCTGGCGCATGCCCATCTGATGCCCGTCCAGCACGGCCCGGCGCAAGAGCCGCTTGATGACATATTTTTCCTTGTTCGGTCCGGGAATCACGTTCTCGTGAATGGCGAACGTGCAGGCGCGGACATGATCGGCGATACGGCGCAAGCGCCGGCCGGTCTCGGTCTCCGGCTGATAGCGCACATGGCACACCTCGCCCGCCGCCTCGACCAGCGGCCGGAGGATGTCGATGTGGAAGTTTGTATCCACGCCTTGCAAGACGGCCGCGGTACGCTCCAGGCCCATGCCGGTGTCGATGTTGCGGCTGGGCAGCCCACGGAGATTGTTGGGCGGATCGCCGACGCGGTTGAACTGCGTGAACACGAGGTTCCAAATTTCGACCGAGCCGAACTCAGTATGATAATATATTTCGCTGCACGGGCCGCACACCCCGTCGGGGCCTTGGCTGGGGGCGTTTGCCGGCCAGAAATTTTCGTCTTCGCCCAGGCGTTGGAGCCGCTCGGGCGGAAGACGGATTTCATTAAGCCAGATCCCCGCCGCCTCGTCGTCATCAAGATAAACTGTGGCCGAAATGCGATTGGGATCCAGGGCGAGCCACTTTTTATCGGTCAAAAACTCCCAGGCCCAGTGGATCGCATCGCGTTTGAAATAATCGCCGAAGCTGAAGTTGCCCAGCATCTCGAAAAACGTGTGATGGTATGCCGTGCGCCCCACGTTGTCGATATCGCCGGTGCGCAGACATTTTTGGCATGTCGTTGCCCGGGTGAATTCCAGCTTGCAGCGGCCCAAAAAATGGTCCTTGAACTGGTTCATTCCCGCCGGGGTAAACAGCACCGACGGATCCCACCGCGGCACCAGCACGTCGCTAGGTCGGCGCGTACAGCCCTTGGACTCGAAAAAGACCAGATATTTTTCGCGTAATTCGTTGGTTTTCATAATAGTCCCCTCTCCCTTCGGGAGAGGGCTAGGGTGAGGGTGATTGTTTTGTATCGAATCCGTTATCATATCGAGACAGTACTTATGTGAAAAGACGTGTGCAACTGCTGGATTGCCCGGCAGTATAGGCTGAATTAGAATTGTTATCGAAGTATGATGGGCTTATTACTGAAATCCGTTAATCTTAACCAATCAACAATGCCGGAAAAGTAAAGAATGGCCCTAATCGACGATAAAACTGAAATACCCGAAACCATCTATCATTATTGTAATGAGAAGAGTTTTCGAGGCATTTTGAAGAGCAAAAAACTATGGCTTAGTGATGTTCATTGTATGGAAGATTCCACGGAGCAAACGTGGTTAATTGAAAAAGCGAAAGAGCGACTTCAGGAATTAAATCAAGGAGCTATATGGTGGGACATTCAACCAATATTTGATAATTTCGAGTGGATGGCCCTAGATCCACATATTTTTTGTTTTTCTAGTAACATCAACTTGCCTGACCAATGGCGAGATTATGCAGATGATTACAGAGGTTATTCAATTGGCTTTTCATCCTTCTGGCTTATAAATCAAAAGAATTGTTGTCCTCGACGGCAGGTACTATTATGGGGAGCCGAATATTGTGAAAAAAAGCAAATGGAATTTTTGAATCATTATATCGAAGAATATTTAACTGGCTTGAAGCAAGGTAAAGATCGAAGAGACTCTGGCATGAGGCTTGTAGAAGCTATTTACGCACTTTCTGGAGCGTGTAAAAACCCGAATTTTTGTGAAGAGAAAGAAATTCGATTGATGGTGATGGAACCCCGACATCCTGAAAGTTTCCATGATAAGTATAGGCAGGGCATATCAGAAAGATTATATCGATCTAGCGAGAAGTATAATAAGATTTCATACTTTACTCTTCCTTTTCCAGAACACGCCATCACGACGATTTATCTTGGCCCAAAGAATTATGCAAGAGATGATGACTCAAGTTTAAAGCTGTTCCTAGCAGAGAACAGCTACAATGTTAATAGCATCAAAATTGAAAGGTCGGATGCTACGTGCCGTTAATTCTGTAGATCAGACACCCCATATCTGACCATTGCCTACATGAAAAGTAG
>JBEKGL010000600.1:0-2714 GCA_050012815.1 Thermoguttaceae bacterium | reverse complement strand
CCAGAACCGGCCACTTGGGCTATGCTCATGATGGCCGCCATGGGACTGGGAATTTACTGGCGCCGCCGCCGATAAGGGCCTAAGCGAGAAAAATCATGGCTCTGGGGCGGCAGTTTAACTGCCGCCCCAACAAAGCCCTCCCAACGGGCAAGTCTCTCCGTCGGGGCGATTCTAGAGGACCAGGGGGACAATCTTGTCTGCCGTTGACTCGATTGCCGCTTGGATTGCCGTCCGATACCCCCGTTTTCACCGTGCCCGATAAGCTGGCGCGAATCCTGAACCGGGACTTGTGGTTGGCCGAATCGCACGAAATCGGGGAGAGTGGGGCCGACGCCGTAAGTGTTTGCCCTGTCAAGATTAGAAGCCCGCTGACAACTGTGTTCAACGGGCTTCTTGGAATGGGCGCTACGGGACTTGAACCTGTGACCCCCAGCTTGTCGAGCTGGTGCTCTAACCAACTGAGCTAAGCGCCCGATTTCTACAGCCAAGCGGCTTTTATCGCTTACAGCCGACAATTGTGACATCCAATTCATAAACAGTCAACCGTGTGGTCGGATATCGTAACCCCCCCCTTAATGGTGTTAAGGGAGACTGTAATCATAAAATCTTTCGCTACAACGGCGATTCACTCTTGATACAATTGTTATGAATCCTATACTTGAGGGGCAGTGTGTCTACGCCGGGTAGCGCTGTGGTGTCCTTTGTAACGACATCCCGCTCGATGGTCAAATATCCCATCCATTCACGCAGGAGAGTATGCTGAAAGTAAATCTGCCCGACGGAAGTATTTTGGAGTATTCGCGTCGCGTTCGTCCGCTGGATATCGCCGCCGATATCGGTCCCAGGCTGGCCAAAGCGACGTTGGCCGCCCAAGTGGACGGCCGCTTGATTGGGGCCGATCAGCCCCTGCCCGAGGAAGGGCAAATCTCTTTGCGGCTGATTACAAACAAGGATCCCGAAGCCTTGAACATTATGCGCCATTCGTGTGCGCATGTGATGGCCCGGGCCGTAATGCGATTGTTCCCAGGCGTGAAATTGGCGTTCGGTCCGACCATCGAAAACGGCTTTTACTACGATTTTCAACTGGAGCACGCGCTTTCGGAAGAGGATTTTCCGCAGATCGGGGCCGAGATGGCCCGGATTGTCAAGGAAAACGAAGCCTTCGAGCGCGTGGATATGGATCGGCGCGAGGCGATCCAGTTTTGCACGGATCTCGGCCAGGCGCTCAAGGTCGAACATTTGGAAGACGGTCTGAAAGACGAGGCCGTGGTTTCGTTTTACCGGCAGGGCGAATTCATCGATCTATGCCGTGGACCGCACGTGCCCGGTCCGGGGGCGATCGGGGCCTTCAAACTCCTTTCCGTAGCCGGGGCCTATTGGAAGGGCGACGCCTCCAAACAGCAATTGCAGCGGATCTACGGCACGGCCTGGTTCAGTAAGCAGGAACTTGATGAATATATCCAAAAAGTCGAGGAAGCCAAACGCCGCGATCACCGCGTGTTGGGCCGGCAGTTGGAACTTTTCCTGATCGACCCGGCCGTGGGGTCCGGACTGGTGTTTTGGCTACCTAAGGGGGCGATCATTCGCCGCGAGTTGGAAAATTTTCTGTATGCCGAGTTGATCAAACGCCATTATCAGCCGGTGTATACGCCGGTGATAGGCAACGTTCACTTGTACGAGACCTCGGGCCATTATCCGTATTACAAAGACTCCCAGTTCCCGCCCATCGAAATGGCCGACGGCGACCGTTATCTGCTCAGGCCGATGAACTGTCCGCACCATATTACGATCTATAAATCCAAGCCGCGGAGTTATCGCGAGTTGCCCTTGCGCTTGGCCGAGTTCGGCACGGTGCACCGGTTCGAGATGTCGGGCGAGTTGAACGGCATGACCCGGGTGCGCGGGTTCACACAGGACGACGCCCATATCTTCTGCACCGAGGACCAGGTGGCCGGCGAGTTCCGCGGCTGCATCGAGATGACGCAATTGGTGCTGAAAACGCTGGGACTTGACGATTATCGCGTCCGGCTGGGATTTCGCGATCCGGCCGGCGACAAGTACGTCGGCACCCCGGAAATTTGGCGACAGGCCGAGGCGGCGCTGGAACAGGTCTGCGCGGAAATGGAATTGCCCAACGTCCGCGTGGAACGGGGCGAAGCGGCCTTTTACGGGCCAAAGGCCGATTTCGTCGTGGCCGATTGCATAGGCCGTGAATGGCAATTGGGCACCGTGCAACTGGATTATAATCTGCCCAGTCCCCAACGCTTTGCCCTGGAGTACATCGGACCGGACAACACGCCTCACAGGCCGGTGATGATCCATCGGGCGCCGTTCGGCTCGTTCGAACGGTTCGTGGGCATGTTGATCGAGCATTTCGCCGGGGCATTCCCGTTGTGGCTCGCGCCCGAGCAGGTTCGGGTAATGGTCGTGAGCCAAAAAGTGGAAGAGTACGGGCGCAAGGTCCAGGAGCGATTATCCCAAGCGGGACTGCGGGTAACCGGCGACTATCGGGCGGAAAAAATCGGCGCGAAAATCCGCGACGCCCAGTTGGAATTGATCCCTTATATGTTTATCATCGGCGGCAGAGAGGCCGAAGAAGGCAAAGTCTCGGTCCGCGAACGCCTGGCAGGCGATCTAGGCCCCATGCCCATCGATCGGGCCATCGATAAACTTAATACCGAAATCCGCGACAAAACCATCCGCCAGGTGGCCAA
>JBEKGL010000599.1:0-2715 GCA_050012815.1 Thermoguttaceae bacterium | reverse complement strand
ACGATTTCGACGTTTACTATTACGATAAGACTTTTGACCTTGGCAAGCTTACGACGGTCGATTTTATCGTGGTGCCGTTTAACGACATGCCGGGCATTGCCCACACCATGCTCAGTTTCGGTTTCGAGAACAAGGATTACGTGGCGGTATCGGTGGAAATACGCCGCGAAAAAGGAGAAAAATACAATGTGCTTAAGGGATTCTTGCGTCAATATGAACTGATGTACGTAGTGGCGGACGAGCGCGACGTGATCGTCAAGAATGCCAACAAGTCGCCGAGCGAAGTGTATCTTTATCGCAGTACCGCGACCCCGGAACAAGCCCGGGAGTTGTTCGTGGACGTAATGAAACGCGTGGACAAGCTGATTGACGAGCCGGAGTTTTACAACACCCTGACGAACAATTGCACGACGAACATCCGCCGCCACATAAATCACCTAAAGCCCGACCGCGTGCCTTACGATTATCGCGTGCTTTTGCCCGGCTATGCCGACCGTCTGGCCTACGACCTGGATTTAATCGAGCACAACGGCACTTTTGAGCAGACCAAAGAGTCCGCCCAGATAAACTACCAGGCATATCTTTATCGGGACGATCCGGATTTTTCGCAAAAAATTCGCCGCTAACAAGCAAATTATAAAGGCCGGATGACTAATTTGCGGCCATAATTTTAATGGGATATTGTCGCTTTATCCTTGCAGCCGTATAATGACCATAGATATACCGTCCATGTGGGGGGGGGTGCTTTTCAAATCCATTATAGGCACTAGACAGGATTGAAAGTGCCATGACGGCAACTCGAACCACAAATCTTGAATCAGTCGCGGCCAAAGGAGAGGGTTCGCGGTTTCATCGCCTGAACTACAAGCAGTGGTGGTTGTTGGGCGGAGTGGCCGTCGGCGGATTGGTTGTCTCCTTTGTGTTGTTCTGGACCATCCGCTTGCAAGAACGTCAGGTGGCCGGGGTCCAATTCCGCCTGGAGGCCGAAAAAAAGGTGGCGGCCGTCAAGCAAGCCCTCGCCGATCAGTTGGGTATTATGAGTCTGGTCAAGGCTTTTTACGCGGGCTCGTTTGATGTCGATAGGAATGAGTTCAAAATCTTTAGCGATTCCGTATTCAAGGAACATTCCGATATCAAAACATTGGCTTGGATGCCTCGCATCCGGTCGGAAAAACGAGACGCCTTCGAGGAAGCCGCCAAGAAGGCCGGATTACTTCAATATCAAATAACCGAGCGCCGCGGCGAAAGCTTCGTTCCGGCGGCAGTTCGCAAACAGTACTTTCCCATCCTATTTATCGAGCCGCAGGCAAAGCATCAAGATATGCTTGGTTTTGATTTTGGTTCGCTGCCCGAGTGTCTTGCCGCCATGGATCGGGCCGAGGCTAAGCCTGGTCCCGCCATTACCTACGTGAATATATCCGGACTCAAAAGTGAACCGGAGTTCACGATCTGCATGTTCGAGGATGCACATAATGAGAGTCGCTCTTCGGCGGAAGTCGCCAATCCTCCCCATCTTGCCGATGGTTTTATCTTGGGTGTATTTCATATACGCGACGTGGTTAATAGCGCTTTGGAATTGATACAACCCACGGGCGTGGACATTTATCTATTCGACGTGACCGTTCCGCAAAAAACGAAGTATATATTTTCGTATGCTTCACGAATCCGCGGCACCGCCCTGCCCGTCTTGGAGTCGCCGCTTCCCGAATCCTCTGCCCCCATTCGCTACGAGGAGCGCATTATCGTGGGCGACCGGACTTGGCTGGCTTATTGTCTTCCCACCGACGTTTATTTTTCAGGTGAATCGAGATGGGAACCAACGGCTGCGCTCTTGGCGGGTTTGCTGATTACGGGACTCATCGCGGGTTATTTGTTTTTGCTGACCGGGCACGCCACGCGGATCGAAAAACTTGTTTCCCAACGGACCGGAGAATTGCAAACAAGCGAACAGCGCTTCCGCCTGTTGGTGGAAAACGCCGCCGACGCCTTCTTCCTCAACGACGATAATGGACGCATCCTGGACGTTAATCAGCGGGCTTGCGAACTGTTGGGCTACACCCGGAAAGAATTGCTGAAGATGAACGTTTTAGACGTTGAAGTCGCCTTCAAGCCGGAAGATCATCATGAACGTGTTTGGAAACAGCCGGCCGCCGATTATCCCATAAATATCGACGGCCTCCATCGGCGAAAGGACGGCAGCACTTTTCCCGTGGAAGTGCGCATAAACTGCCTGGAAACCGCCGGAAACCGCTTTATTATGGCCGTTTCCCGCGACGTCACCGAACGCAAACAAGCCGAAGCGGCGATCCGCAAGGAACAACGGTTTTTGCGGCATCTTATCGACCTGCAGGAACGCGATCGCAAACTCATGGCATACGAAATCCACGACGGCCTGGCGCAACAATTGACCGGCGCGCTGTTTAAGCTGCAAAGCCTGGAGACCATCCAAGAGAAACAAGATTTGCCGGCGTCACGCAAAATCCTCGATGACGTTCTGCAATTGATCCGCGAAAGCGTGGCCGAGGCGCGGCGCCTGATCGGGGGGCTGCGCCCGCCGATCCTCGACGAGTCGGGCATCGTCGCCGCCGTCGAGGATCTGGGCGCCGACCGGCGCCACGGCGATAAATCACAAATCGAGTTCGTAAACCAGGTCCAATTCCGCCGCCTGGCCGCTCCCCTGGAAGTCGCACTGTTTCGCATCGTTCAGGAATGTCT
>JBEKGL010000598.1:0-2724 GCA_050012815.1 Thermoguttaceae bacterium | reverse complement strand
GGACCGGCGGCACGATGAGCGACAACGGCACGACCGTGACACAAGGAGGCATCAATTATTTTAACGGCGATCTGATTCTCGACGGCCATACGCTGACCAACATGGGCGCGAGTGTGTTTTCCCCTTACTTCTCGTCTAGCTTTTACACCAATACGCACCTTTACGGCAGAAACGGCGCGGTCTTTAACAACCAAACGGGAGCAACTGTAACCCTGCAAGGACCCACCTGGTTTATCAACGACGTCGGAACCGCGCCGACGATAAACAATTACGGCATGTTTTACGCAGCGCCCCAAACGGGCACAATCAACATCAGCTTCGCGATGAACAACACCGGCACGGTGGAAGTACAAACAGGAACACTTATTCTTCAGGGTGGAGTGACACAATTAGTCGGCAATACGCTAACCGGCGGCACATGGAATGTGAGGTCCAATTCTACGCTGGACATAACAACTGGCGGCAACATAACCACAAACCAAGGCAGTGTGACTTTAGATGGCGTCGGATCAATATTTACCAAGATCAATACCCTCTCAGATAACCAAGGAAATTTCAGCGTCCTTAACGGGCGGAATTTTACAACCATAGCCGATTTGGCCAATTCCGGCACTCTGACCGTGGGCGCGGATAGTGAGTTTACCGTCACCGGTAATTTGACCGGGACGGGAATTACTATCGTAGATGGCATGCTAACGGCAGATTCGATAGTGCAAAACACGCTCACCATCGGCGATGGCACAACACTGACGATCAATCCCATTGGCGGAGGTCTTCTCGGCGACGGAACAATACAGGCCGTCCCGGAACCGGGAACTTTAATCATGCTGTTGATCGCCGCGGCGGCAGCAGGCTGGATGAGAAAATCAGCCCGGCGAATTAGCCGAGGATTTTAACACCTGCGCGAGCATCCACGCCAAAATTCCCAGTCCGATAACCAGCGCGGCCAGGAACATGGCCATCGGCCCCCATTGGACATCGGTTTTTTGGCTGAACACGTCGAATACCATCCCGATATTTACGTTCTGCACCACCTGCCGGCTGACGGCGTTTATGCCCAGCACGCCCAATTGAGCCAAGGCTATGCCGGCCACCAGCGGTCGTTTGGCCGGGCAACGCTTTTCGGTCACTATCATGACCCACGGCAAGCCGGGGGCCAGTGCTGTAAGCACCGTGAGCAAAATGGCCGGAAAGGAGAACATGGTTTTGCGAAGTTCCGCGCTCCACGTTCCGAACACATACCAAGTCCCCGCCGCCGCGGCCAAAATCAGCCCCAAGGTATAAACAATCTTTGCGAATTTCCAAATCCAACGATTGTATTCTTCCGCGGCCTTGCGATTAAAAAACACGGTGTCGGCCAATGCCCACGCCGCCGTGGTCCCCAGCGCCAATCCGAACATCAAGAGCCACCGCGGCCAGAGCGTCGGATCGCCGATGTTTAAACCGGTGCCTAAGGCGGCGCCGGCCACATTGGTTTTGTTCCATATCTCATCCCAGCGGTCAATGTGATCCATCAGACTCATCCCATTGGCGAATATGAATCCGATGGCGATGAACATTAGCGCTGCGATCCAGCCGGCCGCATGTCGCCAAAACGGAAAAGGGGTCAGGTCCAATTTGTGCGCAGCACCCTCCGGGCCGTTCCGGCAAATTGGACCTGACCCCTTTTCCTTACGCAATCCCCAGGCATAAGAATAAACGCCGTAGTACGCCGGGATCAAAAGAACGATGATTCCCAGCCAGAACCAGGCCATCAAGATCGTGTCCGGATAAAAGAACTTGAAGTAAGCCACCTGGATGAACAACAGCGGCACAATGCCCAGGTTTACACCTACTGCGATAATCACCGGCATCTGTGCTATCAGCCGGGCGGCAAACTCCCGGCCATGTTGGTTGCGGCCGAGGTGTAAACATAACGCTAAAAGCAATCCGGCGTACCAAAGGTTCATCGGCACGGCATGGAGAGTGAACCCCAAAACCTTGAAGAACTGGATGAACCAATGCGGGGCGGGCAAGCCAGCCGCCTGAGCGGTGTCAACGAGCGTTGCGAAAACCATCAGCGCACCTCCGGCGGTTGAGAGCCTAAACGCATTCCTTTCGGCCGAGGCGTGCTCATCAAATAATCGGTCAATAGTTCGGCCTCACCGCTTGTGCCTGCCCAAGGGGGCATAAAAATGTATGTGTCCAAATGCTCGATCAGACTCCGCACCTGCTCGCGAGAACGGTTTTGCAGCAACGGCCCTACCGCCGAATAACCTAGTGCACCGGCATGGCAGTCGTTGCAATGATATTGGAACAGCGTTTCGCCCAGGCCAATCCGGTCTGCCGCGGGCAGTTCCAGCAGCCGATTTTCTTCAATTGAGCCCTGGTTAATCGTTTGTGGATATTTTTTCGCTACGTAAGCTTTTGTCCAAACGCCGCCATCCAAATATCCCTGGCTGCGAAGCTTGGGAACTTCCCCCGGTTGTATTTGATTTCCCAGTACGACGTTGTAAATCACATAAGGTTTTCGCACGGCCTCGCGAATGAATTCGCCGGTGCTGAAAGCCGCCAGGCCGAACAAGAAAAGCGCCCCGGCAAATCCCGGCGAAAGCCAGCCCGGATTGCGATAAGGACCAAAGTACAAGAGGAAAAACGTGATAATCGTAAGCGCGAAAATCAATGCTATCAAAATATTCAAACTGGCCACGCCTGTTAATATCGCCTTGGCCGACTCGGGCAAAA